>JAJRCS010000107.1 GCA_028678815.1 Methanomicrobiales archaeon
CCCGACCCGCTGGGGGTGCAGCTCGTAGAACCGCCTGACCTTGTCCCCCCAGGCGACGAGGTGGTCGTAGTTCAGGTACGCGTAGAGGACCGCGGCATGCTCCTCGCGCCCCTCCGGGACGAAGAGGTTCGACGTGTTGCTCGAGTGCTCGTAGTACCAGGTCTGCACCCCGTGCCGGGCGAAGACGAGGTTCCGGATGACATCCTTGGGGAGGGTGTCATTGTAGGTCACGTACTGGGAGAGCCCGTGCCGGGTGAAGAAGGCCTCCCAGAGGAGGTAGGTGAGGAAGAACTCGAGGGTCTGCCGGATCGTGGAGGGGGCCTCCCCGAGAGCGGCGGGGAGGCACCGCGCCCAGAAGGGGATCCCCCTCCCCAGGATGCAGCCCCGCAGGAAACCGAGCGGGACCCCGCGGAGGGACCGGTCGACCTCGGCGATCCGGTACCCCTTCTTCCCCAGCGCCTCCCTGGTCAGGGGTGCCAGGGGGGTCTCGACGCAGATGAGGGTGTTCCCCGGGTGGAGCCCCTTTCCGTCCACCAGGAAGTCAACGGACCGGTAGCGCCGGTGGCTCCCGAAATCGGTCCGGTAGACCCGGATGCCGAGCCTCGAGGCCCGGGGGGCGGGGGCGGCCCGGGAGGGGATCCCCACCTTCGCGAGGAGGTAGAGGGGCAGGAGGGCCAGGATTCCCAGGTATCCCGCCTTCTCCCCCAGCCACCGGAGGGAGAGGAAGAACCGGTTCCACCGGGGAACCCGGAACCCTGTACTCCCTGTTCCCCTCGCCGCGAGGATTGCCCCGGGGAGGAGGGGGTCCGAGAGGATCATTACAGGATCCCTTCCACCGCCATCCCGGACCCCGGTTTCGGTGAGCTGGTAGGCTTTGAGGGCCTGGTCGTACCGGTTCAGGGCCAGGTACTTCAGGTACGCATCCCGGGCCTTTTCCGTGCCGACGAGGTCCCCGAGGAGGCCGATGAGCCTGCTCGATCCCAGCTCCTGCCGGAAGGCCTCGTCGATACCCCTGAGTACCTCGTTGTTCAGGGCAAACTGGTGATGGAGGTCCAGGTTCCCCCAGCGGATCCTTTCCAGCCTCCCGTCCTGTTCCTGCCCCGGGCGGGACCAGCCCGGGACGGGGGCAGCCATGTCGAGGTACCTGACGCGATAGCCCCTCGCGAGGTACCAGGCGGCCGCAAACCGGTTGAAGAAGCCGATGCGCTCGAAGATGGCGAGCCCCGGTCCCGGGCTGTCCCGGGGAGACGGACTCCCCCCGGGCGCTTCCGGGGACAGGGGGGATCGATCCTGCATTGTACCGGGGTGGGAGAGGTTACCCTATTAACATGTTGATGGGGAGGGAGGGAGGGCGCCCGGTCTGCCCGGTCCCGGGACGGTCCTCCCGAAGGTAAGTATCAATTGTCCGGAGCACCGACACTTGTCAGGGGGAATGTACCGGGTGGGAGCCGAGGGGACCGTCATCGCCATCGCGGACCAGCGGGAGATGGACAGCGCGGCCCTCGCCACCGCCATGGAGAGGAAGGGCCTCTCGTCCTGGATCTACCTGGGCGAGGACACCAGCTGGCGGGTCCGGGCCGAGGCTGCCCTCCCCCCGGGCATCCGGCGTTTGTCCCTGGCAGGGCAGCTGGACCAGGTGTCCCAGGACCTCCGGCAGCCCTATCTTGAGCTCATCGGTACCCTCTCTGCCCGGAACAGCGGGTTTTCGTGGTGGTCATCGGAGATCGCGGCCAAGAACCCCTACACCTTCCTTTTCACGAGGATCTGCCTCCTCGCCGCCGCCCGGAGGCTCGTGGAGGAGGGCAGCACCCTGCCTGGCTGCATGGTCTGCTCCACGCCCGCCATAGCGAGGGGGGCCCGGGAGATCCTCGGCTGCAGGGGAATCGCCCACGGGACCCTCCATGCCCCGCCCGGGAGCCGCCTCGCGCACCTGGCATCCCCGCCCGGCCGGGCCGCCCTCCGGTCCTTCATGGACCGGTTCCCCGTCCTTCCCCCGGCAGGGAACCTCTCCCCCCTCTACCGGGAGTACCTGGATACCCGGCTGGAGTACCGCAGGTACATCCTCGGGGAGCACCCCGCGGGTGGTACCCCCCCGCCCTTCTATGGGGAGAAGGCCGTCCTCTTCCTCACCTGGATCGATGGCCGGAACTTCGCGCCGGACGGGAGCTACCGGGATCCCAACTTCGGGCCCCTCCCCCGGCTCCTCGCGGAGAAGGGGTACTCCGTGGCTTACCTGGGAAGGGTGCTCCCCACCCTGCCCTTCCGTGCCGCGGTGGAGAAGCTTGCGGGGTGCGGCGAACAGGTCTACCTCCCCGAGATGTTCCTCGAGCCCGGTGACCGGGCCTCCTGCCGGAGGGCGGCTGCCCGGTTCAGCCCCACCCTGCCGGTGGATGTCTCCCTCGGTGAGATCCCGGTCGCGGGTTTCCTGCGGGAGGTGGTGGAAGAGAACCGCCGGGTGCACGCGGAGACCCTCCTCTACCGGCCCCTCGTCCGGCGGATGGCAGAGAGCGGTATCACCCCCGCCCGGATCATCCATACCTGCGAGGGGCACAGCTGGGAGGCGGCCCTTGCCTGGGCGGTGCGGGAGTACCTGCCCGGCACCGGGATCACCGGCTATGACAACGTGACCTTCTCGCGGATGGTCACGTCGATGTACCCCGCTCCCGGGGAGTTCGGGACCCGCCCCCTCCCCGACCGGATCGTCACGAACGGCCCGCTCTCGTGCCGGGTGCTCCGCCGGGAGGGCTGGCCCCCGGACCGCGTCACGGCGGGCTGCGGCCTCCGGCACACCTACCTCTGGGACCGGCCGGGGGGAGCCGCGGCGGTGCCCCCGGGGGATCCCGGCCTCCTCCGGGTCCTCGTCGCCACCGCCATCGGCCTCGGGGACGCGGTGGAGCTCGTCGCGAAGGCCGTGGAGGCCTTCGGCGGGGTTCCCGGTTACCAGCTGGTCCTGAAGTGCCATCCCCTGGTGAGCATCCCCGAGGTGAAAGGGATCCTGGGGGACCGGCTGGCCCGGGAGAACGTCCGGTTCTCGCAGGATCCCCTGGACAGGCTCCTCCCTGCCTCCGATCTCCTCCTGTACACCTACACCACCGTCTGCTTCGAGGCCCTCCGGTACGGGGTGGCCCCCGTCTTTGTCCTGTCGGAGAACTCCGTGAACATGGACAAGCTGGACGGTGCCCCGCACCTCCGCCACGCCGCGACCGATGCCGCCGGCCTCCGCCGGATCGCGGAGGAGATCCGGAAGGCAGGGCCGGCGGGGAGGGCTGCCCGGGAGGCCGCCGGGCTCGGTGCCGTCCGGGACGCCCTCGCCCCGGTCACCGGGGAGTGTGCGGACCTCTTCCTCGGGAAGGGCACACCGGGGTGCGGGGATGCAGGAGGGAGCGCGGCTCCCCGGGCGGAGAAACCCTCATCAGGCGCGGCGTGAGACATACTAACTGGAGATGAACGGTCGCCGGGGATCGGTGTCGGGATGAAGGTCCTCTTCGTGTACACGAACATCAATGGAACCCATGAAGAGACCTACTCCTTCGGGCTGGCCTCGCTCGTGGCCGTGGCCCTCCGGGCGGGGCACACCGCGCGGGTCTGCATCGTGAAGACAGCCGGAGAATCTGCAGGCCTGTACGATACCCTCGCCGGATTCCAGCCCCGGGTGGTGGCCTTCACCTCGGTCTCCTCCCAGTTCCGCTCCGTGAGGGAGCTGGCAGCAGGGGTACGGGAGCGGTCCCCGGAGACCATCATCGTCTGCGGGGGGGTCCACACCACCATCTTCCCCCATGCCCTGCGGGACGCCCCGGCCCTGGACGGGATCTTCAGGGGCGAATCGGAGCCGGCCTTCCTGGAATTCCTGGACCGGATCGAAGGGGGCCTGCCGTTCACCGGGACACCCAACTTCGTGTACCGCTCCGGGGATACCATCGTCGAGAATCCCCTGAATCCCCTCGTGGCCGATCTCGACAGCCTCCCCTTCCCTGACAAGACGACCTACCCGTATATCGAGACCGTCTCCCGGGACGGGATCGCCCCCTTCCTCTTCTCCCGGGGCTGCCCCTTCTCCTGCAGCTACTGCAGCAACCATGCCATAGCCCGGGTGTACGGCCTGAAGGCCAACCGGCCGCGGTACCGGAGCCCCGAATCCTGTATCCGGGAGATCGAGGAGACCCTGCGCCAGTTCCCCTCCATCAGGAGGGTATGGATCATGGATGACATCTTCGGGCTGGACCGGGAATGGAGGACGGAGTTCTGCAGGCTGTACAGGGAACGCATTCCCGTCAGCTTCGACTGTCTCCTCCGGGCCAACGTGGTGGACGAGGAGTTCATCCGGATCCTCAGGGATTCGGGGTGCTACCGGGTCTCCTTCGGGGTGGAGTCCGGGAACGAGTACATCAGGAACGAGGTGATGAACCGGAAGATGTCCAACGATCAGATTCTCCGCGCCTTCGAGCTCTGCCACAAATACGGGCTCGAGACGAATGCCATCAACATCATCGGGATCCCCGGCGAGACCGAGGAGATGATCCGGGACACCATCCGCCTGAACCGGGCACTCAGGCCGACCACGAGCGGCGTGAACATCTTCTACCCGTACCGGGGCACGGTCCTCGGCGACTCCTGCTTCGCCCGGGGGCTCGTGGACGAGGAGAAGTACGATGACTTCTCCTCCGAGAGGCGGGAGTCTGTCCTCGCAGTTCCGGAACCCTTCCGGGAGAGGCTGAAGTACTACCGGGAGAACTGGGATACCCTCGTGTACCCCCATGACGTGAAGCGCCGGGTCAAGTCCCTCCTCATGAAGAACCCCGCCCTCTGGGAGGGGCTCCGCAGGATGAAACGCTCGGTGACCGGGGGCCGGTCATGACCCGCTCCCGCAGGTTCGAGGAGGCCCGGGGGATCCTGGAGCGGAGGCAGTTCTTCAAGCTCGTCTGCGGGGCGGGGAACGAGGACCCGGCCGAGGTCGGCCGGCTCGCCACCCTGTACACCCTCGCGGGGGCGGCGGCTCTCGACCTCTCGGCAAACCCCCTCGTTGTCCGGAGCGCCCGGGAGGGCATCCGGCGGGCGGGGGAGCTCGCGCCCCGGCTGGGGAGGGCCGTCCCCCGCGTTCCCTTCATCACGGTGAGCGTCGGCCTCGAGGGCGATCCCCATATCCGGAAGGCCTTCATCCTCGAGGACCGGTGCACCCGCTGCATGCTCTGCCAGGCGGCCTGCGAGCAGGAGGCCATCACCGGCGAGTGCACGGTGGTCGGCATCCGGTGCATCGGGTGCGGGAAGTGCGCGGAGGCCTGCCAGGCGGGCGCCATCGGCTTCCGGGACACCCGGCGGGACCTCGCCCAGGTCATCCCGGAATGCCTCCGGGAAGGGGCGGAGATGGTGGAGCTCCACGCGGTCTCCGAGGACGAGGAGCAGGTGATGGCCGACTGGCGGGTGGTGGACAGCCTCGTGCCCGGCAACTACGTGAGCATGTGCCTGGACCGGTCCCTCCTCTCGAACCGGAGGATCGCGGAGCGGATCCGGCGGCTGCACGGGATCACGGGCGACCGGCTCATGATCCAGGCCGACGGTGCCCCCATGAGCGGCGGGGAGGACGACTACAACACGACGCTGCAGGCCATCGCGACGGCGGATATCGTGGCAAAGACGGGGATCCCCGTGAAGATCCTCGCCTCGGGGGGGACCAACTCCCGGACCCGGGGCCTCGCGGACCTCTGCGGGGTGGCCATCCACGGGGTCTCCCTGGGCACCTTTGCCCGGAAGGCCGTCCGGCGCTGGATCTCCCGGGAGGACTTCGGGGAGGACCTGGCCGCCCTCCGGGAGGCGGTGGCCGTGGCCGAGGACCTCGTCCGGAGGAACACCGGGACCTGACGGAGGGGGAGAGGAATGGTCACCCTGCAGCTGGACGGGCACCGGATCCCGGGGATCCGGCTTGCCATCTTCGACAAGGACGGTACCCTCATGGAGCTCTACCACTACTGGGCGCAGATGGTGGAGCTCCGGGCCTCCCTCCTCAGGGACGGGCTCGGGCTCTCCGCGGCCCAGGAGGAGGGTCTCATCCTCGCCATGGGGGTCGACCGGGAGAAGGGGAGGCTCCGCCCCGAGGGGCCCGTGGGGATCAAGAAGCGGGAGGTGGTGATGCAGGCTGCCGTGGACTCCCTCAGGGCGGCGGGGTTCGGCGACCGGACCGGCCTCTGCATCTCGGCCTTCGACGAGGCCGACCGGATCTCCTCGGAAGACCTGCGCCGGTACATCCGGCCCATCCCCGGGGCGCGGGAGCTCCTGGCCGCCCTCGCCGAGGGCGGGTGCAGGAACGCCATCGCCACCACCGACCGGACTGCCCGGGCCACCCTGGCCCTGGAGTACCTCGGGTTCTCCGGCCTCGTGGACCTGGTGGTGGGGGCCGACATGGTGAGGGAGGCGAAGCCCGACCCCGCGATGATCCGGGTCATCCTCGGGAAACTGGGCGCCGGGAAGGAGGAGTCGGTGATGGTGGGTGATGCGGTGACGGATGTGCAGATGGGGGTGAACGCCGGCCTCGCGGCCTCCATCGGGGTCAGGTCGGGCCTCACCCCGGGCGAGGAGCTCGCGAGGTACACCCCCTATGTGGTGGATGACGTCTCGGTGATCCAGGTAACTGACGGAGGGAGCAGGAGATGAGCGACAGGCAGATGTATCCTATCAAGAAGCGGCTCGCGGCCGGGGAGGTGGTGGCCGGGCCATGGTGCGTCCTGCCTTCGCCCGAGGTCATCCATGTCCTCGCCCGGGCCGGTGCGGACTTCGTGATCATCGACATGGAGCACGGGCCCATGTCCTTCGAGACCGCGGCCGGGATGATCCGGGCCGCGGAGGCGGGGGGGGCAGCCCCCCTGGTGCGGGTCGCCGGGAACAGCGAGGAAGCCATCCTCCACGCGCTGGACACCGGCGCCCACGGGGTGATCATCCCCCACGTCGGTTCCCGGGAGGAGGCCGAGGCGGCCGTCGCCCGCGCCAAGTATCACCCCCTGGGGAGCCGCGGGTTCTCGCCCTTCACCCCGGCGGGCGGCTACTCCCTGGCCGGTGTCGCGGATCATGCCGCGGTCCAGAATGCCCTGACCCTGGTCGGCCTGATCCTCGAGGGACAGGAGGGGATCGACGCCCTGGACGAGATCCTCGCCATCCCCGGTCTCCGTGAGAAGGTGGACCTCATCTACATCGGCGCCTATGACCTCTCCCAGGCCCTGGGGCACCCCGGGCAGGTGGACCACCCCGACGTGCGCAGGCGGATGCAGGAGTGCATGAAGCGCATCCGGAAGGCCGGGATCGCCGGCGGCGGGTACGTGGCCAGGGACGGGAAGGACGTGGCATGGATGGTCGGGAGCGGGATGCAGTTCGTGACCCTCCTCCCTGACTGCACCCTCCTCTTCCATACCCTCGAGGACCGGTACGGCGACCTGCACCGCGCCACGGGGAGGCGGCGGAGGGCGAAGAGGTGAAGGTCGTCGGCATGATCCCGGCGAGGCTCCAGTCCTCGCGCCTCCCCGAGAAGGCCCTCATCGACATCGCGGGCCTCCCCATGGTGGTGCACACCTGCCAGCGTTCCCTCCTCGCCCGGAGCCTGGACGAGGTGTACGTGGCCACGGACAGCGAGCGGATCCGGGCCGCGGTGGAGTCCCACGGGGGCGAGGTGATCATGACCGGCACCCATCACCAGACGGGCTCGGACCGGCTGGCCGAGGCCTCGTCCGGGATCGACTGCGACATCGTCGTGAACATCCAGGGGGACGAGCCCCTCGTGGATCCCGCCCACATCGACGCCATCGTCGCCCCGGTGGTGCAGGATCCCTCCCTCCAGATCGCCGTCGGGGTCACGCCCTACCGGAAGAAGGGGAGCACTTCGGACATCAAGGCCGTCCTCGACCTCGAGGGGAACATCATGTACTGCTCCCGCACCGATCTCCCGAGCGATGCCCGGACGCCGGTCCCCGAGATGCTCAAGATGTGCTTCATCGTGCCCTTCAGGAAGGCGTTCCTCCGGACCTATACCTCCTGGCCCCAGACACCCCTCGAGAGGGTGGAGTACAACGAGTACCTCCGGGTGCTCGAGCACGGGGTGAAGATGCGGGGGGTGCTCGTCCATGGCGCGAAGATCAGCGTGGACACGCCCTCGGACCTCGAGGAGGTCCGCCGGCTCATGGAGAAGGACCCCCTCCGGCACACGTACATGCGCCGGTGAGGGGCAGCCAGGCGGCCGGTACCCCTGCCGGCCCTCACGTTCCCCTGCTCCCTCTTTCCCGGTTCTTTCCCTGACAACCGGACGGCCGAATTACCTGATGAACCGGTACACCGACTCGGTCTGTATGGGATAGGTCGTAGGGGTGATGGAGATCACGGGGCAGGGCGGGGAGAGGGCCTTCCAGAAGTGCTCCATCTCCAGCTGGGGCTGGGCGAGGCGATCCTGGTACCCGTCGTACCCCGCAACGTAGATGGTCCGGGGTGCCGAGAGGATGGCAAGCCCCACGGCAAACATCCCCACCACGTAGGCCGGGAGGGTCATCCCTTCCCGGGTTACGGTGACCCCGTCCTTCTCCACGTGGCAGGGGATCTTCCGGACCTCCGCCCTCTCACCGCAGGACCGGGGGAGCCCCCAGAGGCCGGTGACGATGAGGGAGCGGGATCCCGGGTCCCGCAGGGAGCCGGGGCCGTCCAGGGGGGAGGTGGCGCGAAGCGGCTCCTCCTGTCCAGGGGGGAAGGGGGCCCCTCTGGACTGGGCAGGGGCCCCTCTGGACCAGGACCCGCCCTGTTCCAGCACCTTCCGGAGCCTCACCCAGTTCAGGATGGCCCGCAGGTACCGGCGGGACCGCTCCTCGTAGAAGGTATCCGCGGGATTGCACTCGATGACCAGGGGGTCGTGCTGCGCTATGAAACTCGCGAGCTCGCTCCTGAACTTCTCCCGGCCCGATCCCGTGGCGATGACGAGGACCTTCTCCGCCTGGACCGGCTCGTAGAGGGGGATGCCTGCCAGGGGCTCGTCCACCACCACCGGCTGGCTGATGACGGCATCGATGGCGGCGAGGAGGGCCCGCTCGTCGAAGGCCGAGCGCCTGGCCGGCTCGATGCGGTTCAGGATGGTGCTCACCTGCCCGATGGTGTACTGGTTGCTCGCCCGGAGGTTCTGGCAGTAGGTGGGGTGGATGTTCTGGAGGGCCGAGAGCATGTACGTGTAGTCCCAGCCCCACTGGTAGGTCTGCTTCAGGGCGGCCATCCGGGTATCCATCACCTCGAGGAGCTCCGAGGGGTTCAGGTGCGTGCAGCCCTTCTTGAAGTAGAGGTAGAGGAGGATCTGCTCGGTGCGGAGGTTCCCGGCGCCCCGGCCCATGCCCATGAGGGTGGCGTCGACGACATCGATCCCGTTCTCCACGGCGGCGATGGTGTTCGCAAAGGCGAGCCCGTTGTTGTCATGGGTATGGATCCCGACCCTGCCATGGAACCGCTCCCGGATCCGGCGGAGGTACCGGACGATGTCGCCCGGCTGGAGGTCGCCGAAGGAGTCGGAGAAGTAGAAGACCTCCAGGGGGATCCCCTTCATGAGGTCCAGGGCCCGGTCCAGGTGCTCCGGCCCGAGGAGGGACATGCCCATGAGGTTCAGGGTCACCCGGTATCCCCGCTCGTGGAGGAGGCGGGCAAGGTCCGCGGAGCCCGGGAGGCCGGGGAAGTAGGTCGCGATCCGGGCATAGGAGAAGAGGGACTCCTCCCCGGGGGGGATGCACTCCTCCACGAGGGACGGGTCCGCCGAGTCCCCCTTCAGGAACTCCTTGGCATCCACCATGAAGGAGTAGGCGAGCTCATGGTGGTCCCTGAGGAACGGGAGCTCGCTCTCGGTGCAGTACCTGAAGAGCCCCTCGAACCCCTTCTCCCGGTGGGTATGGGGCGACTTGAAGCCCACCTCGACGATGTCCACCCCTGCCCGGGAGAGGGCTGCCACCAGGTCCCGGGCGAGGGCCCGGTCGAAGCGCCAGTCATTGAAATAGCCCCCGTCCCGGAGGGTGCAGTCGAGGATGGTCACCTTCTTCTCTGCGGGTTCCATATGCCTTCCGTCTCCTCCCGGAGGCCCGCTTCCCGTGCCCCCCAGGGGATCGGTTCCCTGCCCGGAACAGGGAGATCGACCCCTTCCGGGCAAAAAGACGGGTCTATCGGGAGGATCTGCCTTACAGATCCTTCACTCCCCTCCGTTAAATCGTTTCCCGCTCCGGAGGGAATCCTCCCCGGGGCCGGGAGGGCCCGGAGGGCGGGGGTGCAGGAGGGACCGGCCACGGCCGGGTCATGGGAAAGCCATATCTGAATCAGGCACCGAGTTCTATGCATATTCCGTGAGCTTTCCATGAGAGCGCCATCCCGGGGGGCCCGGAGGGGGGGCTGGTTCCCGTGAAGCTCTGCTTCATCGCCGACGGGCGGTCCATCCATACCCAGCGGTGGGCCGAGTACTTCGGGAAGCGCCACGAGGTGCACCTCATCACCTACGACCCCATGGGGCGGTCCCTCCCCGGGGTCACGGAGCACATCGTCCCGTCGCCCTTCCGGAGCCTCTGGCTCGGGTTCTGGCCCCGCGAGTACCGGATCCGGAGGCTCCTTTCGGAGATCGACCCCGACCTCGTCCATGCCCAGTTCATCACCAAGTACGGCTTCCACCTCCCCCGCGGCGGGAAATGGCCGACGGTGGTCTCGGCCTGGGGGGACGACATCCTCATCCTGCCGCCGAAGTCCCGGCTCATCCGCTCCTTCACGAGAAGGGTCCTCGGGGGCGTGGACCTGGTCTACGCCGTCTCGGAGGACCTCAGGAGGCACATCCTCGGGGATTTCGGGATCCCCGCGGCGAAGGTCACCTACATGCCCATCGGGATCGACACGGATGTGTTCTCACCCGGCGAGGGGAGGCGGGAGGCCGGGAGTTCCATCATTGTCTTCTCGAACCGGGGGTTCTTCCCGGTCTACGATACCCGGACCCTTCTTTCGGGCTTTGCCCTGGCCTTCGCAGAGAACCCCGGTCTCTCCCTGGTCCTGAAGGGCGACGGTCCGGAGGAGCAGGAGATGAAAGGGCTCGCAGCATCCCTCGGCCTGGGAGCCGCGGTCAGGTTCCGGGAACGCTCCTCCTATACCGATGTCCCCGGCGATCTCCGGAGTTCCGATATCTTCGTCTCCACCGCGACCTCGGACGGGACCCCGGTCTCGGTGCTCGAGGCCCTGTCCACGGGGCTCCCCTGCATCGCCACCCGGGTCGGGGGAGTCCCCGAGTGGATCCGGGACGGGGAGAACGGCATCCTCATCCCTCCCCGGGACCCGGCTGCCCTCGCCCGGGCCATCCTCGCCCTCGCCACGGACGCCGGCCTCCGGGAGCGGCTCGGGACCTCGGCCCGGGAGACCGTCAGGGCGCGGGGGGACTGGAGAAGGTTGATGGTGCGGGTCGAAGAAGATTATAATAGGCTCATCAGCCGGGCGAGGGAGAACAGGTGACCTGGAACGGGAGGAGGGTGCTCGTCACGGGGGCAGGGGGGTTCATCGGGAGCCACCTCGTGGATGCCCTCGTGGAGCGGGGAGCGGAGGTGACGGGCCTCGTCCGGTACAATTCCCGGAACGACTGGGGGATGCTCGAGGTGAGGTACCGGGACGGGGACGGAGGGGTGCGGGTGATGGCCGGGGACGTGACCGATGCCGGGTGCGTCCGCCGGGCCGTGGAGGGGAACGAGGTGGTCTTCCACCTTGCCGCCCTCATCGGGATCCCCTACTCGTACGAGGCGCCGGAGTCCTATGTCCGGACAAACCTCCTCGGCACCCTGAACGTGCTCCAGGCCTCCCTCGCGGCAGGGGTGGCGAGGGTGGTCCACACCTCCACGTCAGAGGTGTACGGGACCGCCGTGTACACCCCCATCGACGAGGCCCACCCGCTCCAGGGCCAGTCCCCGTACTCGGCGACGAAGATCGCCGCCGACAAGATGGCCGAGGCCTTCAGCTGCTCCTTCGACCTCCCCGTCGTCACGCTCCGGCCCTTCAACACCTACGGCCCCCGGCAGTCTGCCCGGGCGGTCATCCCCACCATCATCACCCAGGCCCTCGCAGGGAACACCGTCCGGCTGGGGAGCCTTGACCCGGTCCGGGACTTCACCTTCGTCACCGACACCGCGAGGGCCTTCCTCCTCGCCGCCGAGAAGGAGGGCGCCGTGGGGAAGACCATCCACACGGGCTCGGGGATCGGGATCTCCATCGGCGATCTCGCGCAGAAGATCCTCCTCCAGGTGAACCCGGGCGCCCGGATCATCACCGGGGAGGACCGGGTCCGGCCGGGAAAGAGCGAGGTGATGCGCCTCGTCTGCGACAGCCGGCTCGCCTGGGAGACCCTGGGCTGGCGGCCAGAGGTCTCCCTGGACGAGGGGCTCTCCCGGACCATCGCCTGGGTGCGGGAGCACCCTGAGGGGTACAAGGCAGGGAGGTACACGGTATGACGAAGGGAGCAGGGCTCCAGGCCGTCATCCTCGCGGGAGGCAAGGGGAGGCGGCTCCTCCCGTACACGACGGTCCTCCCCAAGCCCCTCATGCCCGTCGGCGACTACCCCATCCTCGAGGTGATCCTCCGGCAGCTCGAGCGGGCCGGTTTCTCGGACGTGGTGATCTGCACGGGCCACCTCCACGAGATCATCCGGGCCTACCTCGCCCAGAGCCACCACCCCGGCCTCGACCTCCGGTGCACCCACGAGGAGGAGCCCCTCGGGACCATCGGCCCCCTCCGGCTCATCGGGGGGCTCGCCGATACCTTCCTCGTCATGAACGGGGATATCCTCACCGACCTCGACTACCGGAGGCTCCTCGCGGCCCACCGGGAGAAGGGGGCCATGGCCACCATCGCGACGTACCACCGGGAGGTGAAGGTGGACTTCGGGGTCCTCGAACCGGACCCGTCTGGGAGGATCCGGGCCTTCCGGGAGAAGCCCACCTACCCCTTCGAGGTCTCCATGGGGGTCTATGCCTTCGAGAAGGAGATCCTCCGCTTCGTCCCCGAGGGGAAGGCCTTCGGCTTCGACGAGCTGATGCTCGCCATGATCGCGGGGGACGCCCCGGTGTACTCCTTCCCCCACGGCGGGTACTGGCTGGACATCGGGCGGCCTGACGACTACGAGCGCTCCATCGTGGAGTTCGAGCGCTACAGGGACCTCTTCCTCGGATGAGAATCCTCGTCACGGGTGCGGGCGGCCTGGCCGGCCGGGCCATGGTCCGCCACCTCCTCGGCCCCGAGGGTGACCGGGAGGTCACCGGCATCTTCCGGAGGAACCTCCCTCCCCCCTCGGACCGGTTCACCCCGGTGAAGCTCGACCTCCTGGACCGGGAGAAGACCCTCGCCCGGGTCCGGGAGGCGGAGCCGGGGATCATCCTCCACCTCGCGGGGGTGAACCACGGGACCCTCGAGGAACTCCTCGGGGGGAACGTCGTCGCCACCCGGAACCTCCTGGACGCCGCCTGCGCCCTCCGGGTCCCTCCCCGGGTCCTCGTCACCGGCTCCTCGTCCGAGTACGGGTACGCCGGGGCCGGCCCGATCGCCGAGTCGGCACCCCTCCGGCCCGTCGGGCCGTACGGCGTCTCCAAGGCCGCGGAGGATCTGCTCGCCCGGTCGTACGCCGCGGTGCGACAGCTCCCCGTGGCCGTGATCCGGCCCTTCAACCTCATCGGACCCGGGCAACCGGAGACCTACCTCTGCGGGAAGATCGCCCGGCAGGTGACCGAGATCGAGGAGGGGAGGCGCGAGGAGATCGCCCTCGCGGACCTCGTCTCCCGGCGGGACTTCGTGGATGTCCGGGACCTGGCCAGGGCGTGCCGGGACCTCGCGGGCCTCCCCGACTTCGGCGACCGGTGCGCGGGCCTGGCCTTCAACGCCGGGAGCGGGAAGGACCACTCGGTGGCAGAGGTCCTCGACCTGGTGAGGAAGATCACGGGGAAGCGCTACCCCGTGCTCCTCCCGGAAAAAGAGCCGCGGATAGCCGTCCCCTCCCAGAGGAGCGACAACTCCCTCATCACGGCGACCTGCGGCTGGAGGCCGGCCATCTCCCTCACCCAGTCGCTCAGGGACATGCTCGCGTACGAGCGCGACCGGGTCAGATAGTCTGTTCTAGTCTTTAAAGGACCCCCATCTCCGAGAGCCGGGCGGGGAGGTACTCCTTGGTCACGAAACCCAGTCCCCTGGCGGCAAAGGCCTGCTGTTCGGACTTGAGCTTCATCTCCAGCTGGAGGTTGATCTGGCGCTTCCAGTACTCGCTGTCGAACCGGGGGTCAGACAGTTCCGCCTTCAGGGCGTCAATGTCCTTGTCGGAGAGCGCATCGGCAGGGAGGTTGTAGTCCCGGATGTCCGAGGGCTGGACGCCGATGAACTGGGCCTTCGGCGTGGCGAGGAGCTCCGAGATGTGGGCGCTCTTGATGGCCCCGTAGGCCACCGACGCGAAGATCCGGTACGACCAGGGGTCACCATCGGTGAAGACGGTGACCGGGATCCCGAACTGCTCGTTCAGCCGGTGGAGGACCCGGCGGGTCGACCGGGCGGGCTGCCCCTTCAGGTGCACCACGATGGCCTGGTGCTCCTCGTCGAAGCCGTTCTCGATGAGCCGGGCGTACATACCGCCCGTCTCGAGGGCGATGACGAACTTCGCGTCATGCTCCAGGAACTCCACGGTCTCCACGTCGTTCGGGATCTGGTAGCCCGCCTCCCCCACGTCGTCCCGGCAGTGGATCTCCCGGACGCCGCGCCGGGTCCGCTCCCGGATCCGGAGGGGCCCGAAGACCGTCGCCC
>JAJRCS010000120.1 GCA_028678815.1 Methanomicrobiales archaeon
TGATGATGGCCCCGGCGAGGAGGATCCGGGCGAAGTACCTCGCCCCGGACCCGAAGAAGCCACGGATCCCCTTCCCCTCTCCCCGGAGGACCCCGTAGGCCCCGCCGAGGAAAAGGGGGAGGGCGCAGAGGCCGAGGACCCCGGCCCGGGAGGCGAGGACCAGGTTCCCCGTGCTCTCGAGGGTGACCACGAGGGCAAAGAGGGCCCCGGAGTAGAGGCCGGCGATCCAGAGGACCGGCGTATCCGCCATCCGGGCCAGGGCTTCCCGCAGGGATTCGCGGATCATGCTCTACCGGTTCCTCGGCATGGCCACGAGCTCCCTCACCTGCAGGTCGAAGAAGGAGGCGGTGTGGGCCGGCCGGATGACGCAGACGGTGTCGGCCCCGCTCATGGTTCCCCCTGCGGCGACGACCTCCCCGTCCACGGGGATGGCCCCCTGGTCGGCGGCGATGAGGCAGCACTCCACCGCCACCTTGAGGCCCACCGCCACGGTGCGCCGGAGGGCCTCGGCGATGGCCTCGGTCCTGGACCCGCCCCCGACCCGCTGGGCCCGGGAGAGGGCCCGCTCGAGGCCGGAGAGGGCATGGGTGCCGGTGACGACCTTCGCCCCCGCGGCCCGGAGGGTCTCCGCGGCCTCCTGCGAGAACTCCCAGACCCCCGGCTGCGAGAAGCCGACGACATGGGTGACCACCACGAGCCCGATCCCCGTCCCCTTCGCGGCATCCAGGAAGGCGAGGGCGGTGGATCCACCCGTGCTCGCCACGACGATCTGCCGGATCCCGAGGGCCTTCGCCCGCTCCACGGCCACCCGGGCCGCGTCCCGGGTGTTCTCCGGGCCGGGCCGATCAAAATAATAAATATCCCTTCTCGTGTAACTCATGGTATCTAGTACGGGTTTTCTGCACTAAAAAAGTGGATGGCTCTGATCACGCTGGTGTGCGGGAATCCAGAACTCCAAAGGTGAGAGGTCATGATCACGCTGGCACTTGCGGGAAAACCGAACTGCGGGAAGTCAACCTTCTTCAAGGCGGCAACCCTGGCGAACGTGGAGATCGCGAACTATCCCTTCACCACCATCGATGCAAATCACGGGGTGGCCTATGTCCGGTCTCCCTGCGTCTGCCGGGAACTGGGCCTCAGCTGCGGGAACTGTAAAGACGGGGTGCGGTTCGTCCCCATCGGCCTCATCGACGTGGCAGGCCTCGTCCCGGAGGCCCACAAGGGGAAGGGGCTCGGGAACCAGTTCCTGGATCACCTCCGGCAGGCCGACGCCATCCTCCACCTGCTGGACGCGAGCGGTTCCACGGACGCCGAGGGGAACCCGGTCGGGGCCGGGTCCCACGACCCCGCGGAGGAGATCGAGTTCGTCGAGTACGAGATGTCCATGTGGCTCTACGGTATCATCGACAAGCACCGGAGCAAGATCCAGCGGCAGGCGCAGGCGAAGAGCTCCTCCATGGCCCATGCCATCGCCGATCTCATCGCGGGCCTCGGTATCAGCTACGAGCAGGTTCGGGCGGTGGAGCTGGAGACCGGGCTCGACCTCGCCCATGCCGGGGAGCAGGACCTCGCCCGGTTCTGCCGGCGGCTCCTCTCCCTCGCGAAGCCCATGATGATGGTGGGGAACCGGGTGGACGAGGCGCCGGAGGCCCTCGTGGAGAAGCTCCGGGCCCGGGGAATCCGGTTCGCCACGGCTGCCGGTGAGCTCGCCCTCCGGAACGCGGCCCAGGCTGGCATCGTGAAGTATCTCCCCGGGGATCCCTCCTTCACCATCCTGAAACCCGAGACCCTGAACCCGGCCCAGAAGGGCGGGCTCGAGCGGATCGCGGGGGTCATGGGGAAGTATGGCGGGACCGGAGTGCAGGAGGCCCTGAACCAGGCCGTCTTCTCCCTCCTGGACCTCATGGTGGTCTACCCCGTGGAGGACGAGCACAAGTACTCCGACGGGAAGGGGCGGGTCCTCCCGGACGCCCACCTCATGAAGAAGGGCTCGACCCCCCGGGACCTGGCCTTCCGGGTCCACACCGACATCGGGGAGGGCTTCCTCTATGCCGTGGACGCCCGGACAAAGATGCGGGTGAAGGACACCCACCCCCTGAAGGACCGGGACATCATCAAGATTGTATCCACCCGGAAATAACGACAGGGATGTCGTCAGGATCGTTCCGGCCCGCCGCCAGGGCCGTCCTGCTCACCCCCGGGCAGCCGGGGGCACCAGCAACTATTTAACGCGGACCCTCAAACCTCCGGTTTACGTATGGCAGGGGAGATCTACCAGGCTCAGGTCATCCGGAGCTTCTTTGACACCATCACCGGGCCGGACCGGAACCTGACCCGGATCTACATGTGCGTCATCAGCCTCGCGAAGCTCCGCATGGAGCCCCCCGAGCGGCAGAGGGAGCTCCTGGACCAGCTCCGGAGGTCCCGGGAGAAGAAGGAGCTCTCGGTGGACATCCTCGATTACGTCTGCACCGCCGCCATCGAGCTCGAGCTCTCCTCCGTCCAGGTCGCCTTCGGGGTCACGGAGCTGGCCCGGGCCGCCCAGGATTTTGAGAAGATCAGCCTGGACTCCCTCTGAGTCCCTTCTCGGTCGACGGCCGTCCTTTCACTTCTTCAGGGACTTCTGGTACGTGGCGATGAGCTGGAGGATGTACTTCTCCTGCTCCTCCAGGGGCTGCTCGTCATCCGGGGACGAGCTCAGGGCAGCCGCGTAGAGGATGACCAGGGCGTTCGTCAGCTGGAAGAGGTCCGGGTCCACCACGGGGGCCGAGGGATCGATGATCCCGAGGGGGAGGTCCGGTTTCGTGAAGAGAAAGGGGAGCTTCGCGTCGTACTGGGCGCGGGAGAGGGCATCGGCCCGTTCCCGGACGATCCTGAGGGCGGTCCCGATCACCCCGGGGACCGGCCGGCCCTCGATGAGCTTCAGCGCCTGGTCGCACCGGGTGACCGCGTCATGGTAGATCCCGAGCTTGTACGAGAGGAAGGCGAAGGCTATCTGGTGGCCTGCATGCTCCGGGAGGGCCGCAAAGGCCGGCCTGACCCGTTCAAGGTACTCGGAGAGGAACCTGTCCATCGGATAACTCCACGGTCATTCCATCACTCAGGGAAGTACTTCTCGAGCCGTATCACGAGGGCGGTGAGGGTCGCGGCATAGATGAGATCCATGGCGAGGCCCGGCTTCGCCTCCAGCGGGAAGATGAAGATGAAGAGGGCAAAGAGCGGTACGCAGAGGGAGACGATATCCTTCTTCTTCCGGCCAGAGGCGATGACCGCGATGGCCACGGAAGCGAGGACACACCCGAGGTCACCCAGGGAAAGGGAGAGGAAGGGTGTCTGGAGGGGGAGGACGGGCATCAGGAGGATCCCTCCCCAGGCAAGGGCGGGAACGATGATCCACCGGCGCCACGTCGCCAGGAGAGAGGATCCTTCTGCCATCACCTACCCTTCGCGGTATCCGATAAACAAGGTTGTGGTTCTCTCTCCTCTCCGGGGGCTTCCCGCTGCACCGGGGGTCACGGCCCGGCCGGTTCCACCCCGGTGATGGTGACCGGTCTTCCCGAGAGGAGCCCGACCTTCTCCCGGATCTCCGCGAGGGAAGCCTGCATCCGGCCCGTGAGCTCCCCTGCCCCGGCCTTCACCTGCTCTGTCCGTTCCCCCGCCCGGATGATCCGGTTCTCCAGGTCCCCTGCCTGCTTCCCCAGGTCCCGGCTCCTCGCGAGGGCCGGCCGGGACGAGAGGGAGTCCCGACCGGAGGCGATCCCGGCCGAGAGCTCCCGGAACCGGAGCGAGAATCCCGTGACCTGCTCCACGATCCGGCCGGGCTCCTCCAGGAGCTCCGTCTCCTCCCGGTTCTTGGGCGCGACGTCCCCCGAGGCGGCGAGGGCGGTGAGGGCCGCGAGGCCGGGGGTGAGGATCAACGGTACTCTCTCCTCGGGGAAGGGGAGCTCGCCCTCGAGGAGCCCGGTGGCCTCCCGGAGGGACCGGGCGGCATCCCGGTCCCGCTTCCGGGAGGCGACCTTCTCCCCCTTCTTCAGGAGGTGGATGGCCGTGGCCGCGGTGGCATGGGAGAGGCGCTCGACCCCGGCGAGCTCCTCCTCGAGCCTCCGGATCCGGGCGAGCTCCTCCCTGACCGCCCGGCACTCCTCCCCCTTCCCGAGCACGTCGATCTCCCGGCGCACCGATTCCAGGGCCTCCCGGGATGCCACAACCTCGTTCCCGAGGGCGCGGACCTCCTCCTCCCCCTGGGCTGCCCGGTTCTTCGCGTCCGTGTAGTCCCCCAGGGCAGCCCGGACCTCGCCGATGGCCCTGAGGCGCTTCCGGGTCCCGGCAAAGACGGGGGTCATGGCGTTCGCCTCCCGGCCTATGGTGTCGACTCCAATGCGGAGGGTCTTCATCTCCACCGGGAACCGGGAGGAGAGGTACCTCCCCTGCCCCCGGAAGGCGGAGAGGCAGCCCTTCAGGATCTCGGCCGTGGCCGAGTAGAACCCCTCCGGGTCACCGGGGAGGTCCCGGGAGAGGCTCGTCCCCATGGCCTTCAGGAAGAGGGGCAGGGACTTCTCCGTCACCCCGGCGAGCTTCTGGTGACTCACCTCCTCCATCCCGGCCCGGTCGAACCTGGCGAGGACCTCCTTTGTGGTATTCACCGCTTCGATCACCCTGGGGCGGTGGGTTGCCACGAGGCCGGCCAGCTCCTCCCGCACCTTCCCCTCCTCGCCGGCGATCCAGGCCGGGAGCTCGTCAAGACTGATGACCAGGGAGGACGGCTCCCCCCCCTTCGCCAGGCCCTTCAGGAATTTGAACATGGGACAGCTCCGGCCGGGGGATCAGTCGCTCTGGGCGATCTGCCGCAGCCGCCCGGCACCGTCGATCTCCCGGAGGACCTCCACCACGGCCTCCGGGACCAGGTGCTCCCAGGGCTCGCCCGCGAGCATGCGATGGCGGATGGAGGTGCCGGAGTGAGTCTGCCGCTCGTACATGTCCGGGCAGTGGACCACGTGGCCGGACTCGGCGAAGAGGCGCATGACCAGGGGATTGTTCGAGAAGACGCAGTCAAAGGGCGGGGTCATGGACTGGACATGGGAGACCCAGAGGGCGTTCCTCTGGATGTCCTCGATGGGGATGACGTAGAAGGGACGGTTCAGGGGGGCGAGGGACCGGGTGATCATGAGGACCCGTTCCCCGGCGGTGAAGGGGTTCTCGAGCTCGTGGGAGAGCTGGGCGCTCCCCACGCCGATGACGATCTCGTCCACCTCCCCGGCCACCCGCTCGAGGACCGCCTGGTGCCCGTTGTGGTAGGGCTGGAACCTCCCGATGTAGAATCCCCGGGTCATGGTCCCGCCACCATGGTCGCGATCCGGGCGGCGAAGGCCCCGGCCGAGAAGCCCGCGTCGATGTTCACCACGGCGAGGACCGAGCAGGACTGGAGCATGGAGGCGAGGGCCGCCCGGCCCTCCCCCATGTACCCGTACCCCGACGAGACGGGGAGGCCGATGACCGGGCGGTCCACGAGGCCGGCCACCACCGCCGGGAGGGTCCCCTCCCGGCCCGCGGCGACGATGAAGACATGGGCGTCGAGTACTGACTTCAGGGCCGGGAAGAGCCGGTGGATCCCCGCGGCCCCGACATCGTAGGCGGTCCGGACGGTGCAGCCCATCTCCTCGGCGATGACCCGGGCCTCCTCCGCGGCAGGGAGGTCGGCGGTGCCCGCGGTGAGGATGGCCACGATCCCCCCGGTTCTCTCCGGGGGCGGTGCCCGGTAGGCGACGAGGGACCGGGGAACTTCCAGGTAGTCTGCCCCGTACCCTTCTTCGCTGCACCGCTCCATGACCAGGTCTGCCTGCCCGCGGGTGGCCCGGGTCACGATGCACCGCCCCTGGGCGGCAACCGTCCTCGTAACGATCTCGGCGAGCCGGTCCGGGTCCTTCCCCTCGGCGAGGATCACCTCGGGGACCCCGCACCGGGCCGCCCTCCCGAGGTCGAGCCGGGCGAACTCCCCGAGCTGCTCGATCCGGAGCCCCTCGATCCGGGATGCCGCCTCCTCCCGGGAGAGCTCCCCCTTCCGGTACGCCTCCAGGAGGCCAAGGAGGGTCGCGTGGGGCTGCATGGCTGAATAGACATATGGGCGCCGGTATCCTAATTACTCTTGCCATGAGTTACCTCGTCTATGTGGCAGGGTTCGGGGTCGCGGTCACCTACTTCCTCTGGCTCCGGGATGCCCGGATCCTCGTACGCACCGGCCTTCCCGGGTACCGGAAGGCGGCGTACCACGGCGTGCTCTACGCGAGCCTCGCCCTCGTTGCCCTGAATGTTGCCCTGATCTGGGACGAGATCGTCGGTCTCGGCCTTATCCTCCTCGCCCTCTACCTCCAGGGGAGGGAGAAGCGGGAGAAGGTCTTCTCGGGGACGGAGCCCGCCCTGGACCGGCTCCTCGGGAAGGCGCCCCCAAAGGAAAGATAAGGAGAGAGGATAGATTAACCGGGTGAAGTGTCATTTCGTGAGAATTGACACGGTCGCCGAAGGTGACAAGTGGGATGCTCCAGAGACCGAAAGGGACACGGGATTTCCTTCCCGAGGAGATGGAGGGGCGGCGGGCCATCGAGGGGAGGCTCCGGGACCATGCCCGGGCATGGGGGTACCGGGAGATCGCGACGCCGGCCTTCGAGCACCTCGAGCTCTTCACGGTGAAGTCAGGCGAGGGGATCGTGAGCGAGGTGTACGCCTTCGAGGACAAGAAGGGGCTCCGGATGGCCCTCCGGCCCGAGATCACGGCGCCCGTCCTCAGGATGTACGTGAACGAGGGGCGATCCCTGCCGAAGCCCCTCCGGTGGTTCTACTTCGCCGACTGCTTCCGGTACGAGGACCCCCAGAAGGGCCGGTACCGGCAGTTCTGGCAGTTCGGCACCGAGCTCATCGGGGCCGACACCCCCGAGGCCTCCGCCGAGGTGATCCTCCTCGCCGGCGATCTCCTCGGGGCGACGGGGGTGGACTTCACCCTCCAGGTGGGGCACCTCGCCCCCATGAAGAAGGTCCTCGCCCCCCTCCCGTTGGAGGTCCAGGCACGGGTGATGCGGTTCCTGGACAAGCGGGACTTCGACGGCATGGAGAGGTACCTCGCCGAAACCCGGGCCGGGGGGGATGGGGGCTGGCAGGCCATCCTCGGCACCCTGCGGGACCTCACCGCCGTCCGGGACCTGGAGGAGCTCTGGAAGCTCGTCGGGGATATCCCGGAGAGGCCGGGGATCGAGGCCCTGGACCGGATCCTCGCCAGGGAGGGGCTCTCCTTCTCCTGGAACTTCGCCATCGCCCGGGGGCTCGACTACTACACGGGCATGGTCTTCGAGGGCTTCGCGTCAAACCTCGGGGCCGAGAACCAGATCCTCGGCGGAGGCGAGTACCGGCTCGCGAGGCTCTTCGGGGGCGACGACGCGGCCTCGGCGGGGTTTGCCATCGGGTTCGACCGGGTGGTGGTCTCCCTCCGGAACGCGCAGGAGATCCCCGTGGAGCGGTGGCCGGTGGTCATGGTCATCACCCAGGGGAAGGGCAGGGAACTCGCCTTCTCCGCCGCCCGGGCCTTCCGGGATGCCGCGTCCCCGGAGGCCCCGGCCGGCGGGATCGGGTACCGGAGGCAGAAGCGGATCGTCGCCCTCGTGGACCTCACGGAGCAGAATATCAATAAAAAGATGTCCCATGCCGCGAAGGTGGCGGACTTCGCCGCCATCATCGGGGACCGGGAGGCGGCCGAAGGAACCGTCACGTTAAAGGATCTCCACACCGGGGACCAGGTGTCCCTCTCCCTCGACGACGCCGTCACCGAGGTGATGAAGTCTGGCCCTCGCTGAGGAGCTCGCGAAGAAGCAGCGGGCCATCAGCATCGCCGAGTTCTTCGAGAAGAACAAGCACCTCCTGGGCTTCGACTCCCCCACGAGGGGGATCATCACCACGGTGAAGGAGGCGGTGGACAATGCCCTCGACGCCTGCGAGGAGGCCCAGGTCCTCCCGGACATCCTCGTCCAGGTAAAGCGCATCACCGACGAGGTCTTCCGGGTGACCGTCGAGGACAACGGCCCGGGGATCGTCCCCGCCCAGATCCCCTTCGTCTTCGGGAAGCTCCTCTACGGCTCCCGGTTCCACCAGGTCAGGCAGAGCCGGGGGCAGCAGGGAATCGGGATCTCGGCCGCCGTCCTCTACGCCCAGCTCACCACCGGCGTCCCCGCCCTCGTTATATCCCGGACGGATGCACAGAAGCCCGCCACCCGGTTCGAGCTCGCGATCAAGATCGAGACGAACGAGCCCGAGGTGGTCTCGCAGAAGGAGGTGGAGTGGGACCGGACCCACGGCACCCGGGTGGAGATCGAGCTCCGGGCGACCCTTGCCGCAAAGAAGCGCCTCGTGGACTACCTGAAGTACAGCTCGGTGGTGAATCCCCATGCCCGGATCCGGGCGGAGATCGACGGCGAGGTGTACACCTTCGACCGGGTGAGCCATGACCCCATCCCGGTCCCCTGCCCCATCCAGCCCCACCCCCATGGCATCGAGCTCGGGCTCCGCAAGAGGATGGCAGCGGACAGCTCCCTCCCCCTCGACCGGTTCCTCGTCGAGTCCTTCAGCCGGGTGGGAAAGAAGGCCGCCGACGAGATCACGAAGAAGGCGGGGCTCTCCGGCTCGAAGAAGGCGAGGTCCCTCTCCGCCGATGAGCTGAAGGCCCTCCTCTCGGCCATGCAGTCCGTCGCCATCCCCGCCCCGCCGACCTCCCAGTGCCTCTCCCCCATCGGCGAGGAGCTCATCAGGAAGAGCCTGGACAAGGAGTTCCAGCTGGACTTCGTGAAGGCCCGGACCCGGCCGCCCTCGGTGTACAGCGGCCACCCCTTCGTCGTGGAGGCGGCCATCGGGTACGGGGGGAGGCTCTCCTCGGAGGAGAAGGCCGTCATCCTCCGGTTCGCGAACCGTGTCCCCCTCATGTACCAGCAGGGGGCCTGCGCCATCACCCAGGCCATCGCCGCGGTGAACTGGCGGAACTACGGCATCTCCCAGGACGGCCTCCCCGTCGGGCCCGCCCTCATCCTCGTCCATGTCGCGGCGACGAACGTCCCCTTCACGAGCGAGTCCAAGGACGCGGTGGCAGCCATCCCCGAGATCGAGAAGGAGATCAGCCTCGCGCTGAAGGATCTGGGGAGAGAGCTGAAGTCCTTCCTCTCCCGGCGGGACAAGCACCGGCTCCAGGAGGACCGGGCCCGGGCCCTCTGTGCCATCATCCCCGAGATCGCGGCAAAGGTCGCCGAGGTCACGGAGAAGCCGGTCCCCGACACCACCCCCCTCGAGGGCCGGATCATGCACCGGCTCGTCGCAAAGAAGTGGACCTCCGACGGGACCGTGCGGATCGCCGTCCGGAACTACACCGACAAGCCGGTCTCACCCACCCTCTACGACACCTCCCGGGACCCGGCGCCGGATGCCGAGCCGAAGCCGGGATACGCCCATGCCGTCGAGGGGGACCATACCCGGGTCTGGAAGATCACCCTCGCGCCGGGCGAGGGCTGGGAGGCGAAGTACACGGGCGCGGGCGGCGGGACCCTGGATATCCAGGGGGTAGAGGAAGCGATGAAGCTGGTGGTGGACCTCGATGTCTAAGGAGGAGTTCGACAACCTCGCGAGGACCAGGCTCCTCGCCATCGCGCTGGAGTGGTACAACGAGATGCAGGGCGGGGAGATCCCCTACATCCGGCTCCCCACGAGGACGAAGGCGAACATCGAGTACGATGCCGGGAGCGAGGTCTGGAAGTACGGCGACCGGGAGAGCCTCCGGGCCGCGACCTCGGAGAAGGGGGCCCTCCACCTCCTGAAGATGGCGTACGTCATCGGGTTCATCAAGCAGCAGCTCGCCGAGAACCGGTCCTCCACCCTGAGAGAACTGTACTACATCTCCGAGGGGTGGAAACGGGCGAAGTTCGGGGCCCAGGACGAGTCCAACCTCCTCATCGAGGACCTGGAGATCATCACCGACCTCCAGCGGGAGGCCTTCCACCTCCGGCCGGAGGAGGACGGGGCGACGGTCTTCGGGCCCCTCCGGATCCGGGAGCGGACCCGGCGCGGCGTCCGGGAGATCCACTGCCGGGACGACGTAGGGGAGGCGGGCTACCAGATCCCGAACGACGTGGAGACGGTGGAGTTCCTGGAGCATGACGCGAAGTTCGTCATCGCCCTGGAGACCGGCGGCATGTATGCCCGGCTCATCGAGAACGGCTTCGACGAGGAGCACCAGGCCATCGTGGTGCACCTGAAGGGGCAGCCCGCCCGGTCGACC
>JAJRCS010000147.1 GCA_028678815.1 Methanomicrobiales archaeon
AGATCATCTGGGGGGGCATGAAGCAGGGGCTCTGCATCGATATCTTCTCCTCGGAGACGACACCCCAGAGCTTCCTCTCCCAGATGGAGATCATGCAGCTCGACGTCTCGGACTACTATGCCTGGGGCTATGTCCGGCTCTTCCCCATCCTTGTCCCCGGCTTCGATCCCGAGCAGGAGGACATGGCCGCGGCCCTCCAGCGGCTCCTTGCCCACATGCGGGCGAGCCCGGCGGAGATCCTCATCGTCGACTCCGTCACCCTCTTCACAGAGCACACCGAGAGCGAGGTGATCATCGAGTTCTTCACCAGCTGCAAGGCCCTCTGCGACCTGGGGAAGACCATCTTCATCTCCCTCCACCCCCACGCCTTTGTGGAGGACACCCTTGTCCGGATCCGGGCAGTCTGCGACGCCCTTATCACCCTCAAGCGGGCCCTCATGGGGGACAAGTACCTCATGGTCCTCGAGGTCGTGAAGATCCGGGGGGCCCACAAGACCCGGGAGAACCTCGTCTCCTTCGAGGTGGTCCCGAGGGGCGGCATCAAGATCATCCCCATCGCAGTGGCGAAGGTCTGATACCATGAGCACCCTCACCGTCTCGCTCACCCTCCCCTTCAAGCCGGCAAAGGCTGACCAGGGGAACGACTGCGCGAACAACCTCGAATCCTGCTCCATCTACCGGATGCTCCCTCCCCATGCCAAGGAGTACATGCAGCGGAGCCCCCACCTCCTCGAGTACCTCCATACCTACCCGGTGGAGACCTACGGGGTGCCCCTCTTCTTCTCGGAGCTGAAACGCGATCTCAGGACGATGAAGGAACCGAACCTTATCTACCCGGCCAACGAGGAGACTTACATCCACATCTTCCCCGATCCCGTGGATGCCCGGAACTACTACATCCCCATCGAGCCCTCCTTCCTCAGCTCGGTGAACGACCTTATGCCCGCGGTGGAGCTGAAGCTCGTGAACCTCCTCGACGCCCTGGACCGGGACCCCATCAGCGACGCCGAGCGGGTCACGGTCCTCCGGGAGCTCATCTCCCGGGTCGTCTACGTGACGAAGCCGCAGGAGTCAGTGGAGGGGCTCCTCGCCCAGATAGAGGCACAGCAGGGGATGAAATCGAAGATCATGGCCTTCCTGAACAAGGACCTCACCGCGGGGCCGGATGATGGCGAGGCAGCCGCCCTCGCCAGGGCCCCGACGCTCCCCGACGGCCGGATCGTCATGACCCCCCAGGAGTTCAAGGCGGTCGAGTACCTCATGATCCGGGACAAGATCGACCTCGGGGTCCTCAAGCCCTACATCAACGACAGGTACATCGAGGATGTCACCTGCGACGGCCTCGGCCCTATCTTCATCGAGCACAAGATCTTCAAGGGCCTGAAGTCCATCATCGAGTTCCACAAGTCCGACGAGCTCGACCAGTTCGTGGTGAAGCTCGGCGAGCGGCTGAAGAAGCCCCTCACCTACCGGACGCCCATCGTGGACTCGACCCTCCCCGACGGCTCCCGTATCAACATCGTGTACGGCACCGAGATCTCGAAACGGGGCTCCAACTTCACCATACGAAAGGCCATGGCGGACGATGTGATCAGTATCCTCAAGCTCGTGGAGTTCGGGACCTGCAACTACGAGATGGCAGGCTACTTCTGGATCTGCATCGAGCACGGGATGTCCATGTTCATGAGCGGTGAAACCGCGAGCGGCAAGACCACGAGCCTGAACGCGGTGACCGCCTTCATCCCCCCCGAGCACAAGATCGTCTCCATCGAGGATACCCCGGAGCTCCAGGTTCCTCACAAGAACTGGACCCGGGAGGTCTCCAAGGCCAAGGGCAAGGGGGAGGGGGAGGGGGCGGACGTCACCATGTTCGACCTCCTCAAGTCCGCCCTGCGTCAGCGGCCGAACATGATCATTGTGGGTGAGATCCGTGGGGTTGAGGGGTCGGTTGCCTTCGGTGCGATGCAGACCGGCCACCCGGTCCTTTCCACGTTCCACGCGGCCTCGGTGGAGAAGCTCATCCAGCGGCTCTGCGGTGACCCCATCAGCATCCCCAAGACCTTCCTTGACAACCTGAACATCGTGGTCATCCAGAGCGCGGTGAAGCGCCCCTCAGGGGAAACGGTCAGGCGCATGCTCTCGGTGAACGAGCTCGTGGGCTACAACCCGGATACCGGGGGTATCTCCTTTGTCGAGATGTTCAAGTGGAACCCGGTGGACGACACCTTCGACTTCACCGGGAAGGGGGCGAGTTTCCTCCTGGAGAACAAGATCGCGACCCTCCTCGGGTTCCCCGACAGCCGGAAGGCGGAGATCTACGACGAGGTCGACAAGCGGGCCCGGATCCTGGAGCGGCTTCACAAGGCCGGTTATACCGACTACAAGGACCTCTTCCAGATGCTCACCAAGGTGAAGAAGGAAGGGCTCATCAGGATCGGGGGATAACATGTCCGGCGTCTTCGGCGGGTTCTCGGAGATGTTCAAGGCAAAGGGGGAGGGCAAGCTCCCCTTCGAGAACCAGACGAAGCGGATCAGAGGTTTCCTCGCGAATCTGGAGGAGCAGAAGCGGACCCCCGCCGACCTCCTCTTCATGGCCACCTACATGGCCTCCATCACCACGGCCGGTGTTTCCCGGCCGGATATCTTCTCCTACACGGGGAGGCGGCACGAGTACGTCCCCTCCAGGTACATCGCCAAGGTGGACTACTTCGTCAAGCGCTGGAACTACAGTTACGCCGAGGGCCTGAAGATCGTAGCGAAGACGATCCACAACGAGATGCTCCAGTCGGTCTTCAACCGGTACGCCAACTCCATCGAGTCCGGGGTTCCCGACGAGGAATTCCTCGAACGGGAGCTTGCCACCATCCGGAGCATCTACCGGAACACCGTGGAGCAGGGCATCGAGATGGTCAAGAAGTGGGGGGACGCCTATGTCGCCATGCTCTTCTCGGGGGTTCTCGTCGCCCTCATCATCATGCTCTCGGTGGCCATCTTTTCCCCCGGGGGGATCGAGTCCACCCTGACCCTCTCATACCTCATCGTGATCTTCATCTCGGCCTTCGGCCTCATCACCATGTACCGGTCGGTGCCCGAGGACAGGAGGACCCACGGCCTCCCGGACCGCTGCTCCCGGGAGCAGGCCACCATCCGGCGCATGGAACGCCCCCTCCTCATCGTAACCGGGCTCGGTTGCGCCCTCCTCTGGTCCATCGGAGTGCCCGGGGGCTTCATCTATCTGCTCGCCGGGGTACTCCTCGCCCCCCTCGGGATCATCGGGTACCAGGATGACGCCCACATCATCGGCCGGGACACGGACTTTCCCACCTTCATCCGGACCCTGGGCTCGGTGATGGGGGGGAAGAATGTCCCCATGGTCCAGGGATTCCTCGAGGTGGACCGCGCCTCCCTCCCCAAGATCCGGGGCCTTGTGGACTCCATTTACTCGAAGCTGAACCTGGGCCTTGATGAGGACCAGAGCTGGAACCGGTTCATCGGGGAGTCGGGGAGCAATAACATCTACAAGTACACGAACATCTTCCGGGACTCCATCACCCTCGGGAGTCCCCCGGACAAGGTGGGGCTCATCGTCGGCACCTCCAGCCTCGAGCAGGTCCTTCTCCGGGACAAGCGCCACATGGTCTCCATGGGCTTCGTCTCCCTCCTCATCCCCATGCACGCCGCCATGGTCGGGATCCTCCTCTTCCTCTTCCAGATCATGGCGAACATCTCGGAGTCCATGACGTCCATGATGAGCACCCTCGGGGAATCCCAGGCTGCCATCACGGGCGGCGGCTCTGCCATGCCCGCCGGGCTGAACGTGAACTTCTTCATGAACTTCCCCATCGACAAGATGACCGCCTACGTGATGATCGTGATCTTCCTCATCACCCTCTCGAACATCATCGCGGGAAGGATCGTGTACGGCGGCGACCGGTACATCTTCTACCTCTTTGCCTCCGTCCTCTTCATTATCAGCGGCGCCCTCGCCATCATCGCGCCCGTCATCGTGACCGCCCTCCTGCCCATCACCTTACCCACACCAGTAGGAGTATAGTATGAACGAGAGAATCCGCCAGATGGCCCTCGGCCTGGGAACCTTCGGGGCAGGGACCGCCCTGCTCTTCCTGAACGTGAACCCCCTCCTCCTCGTCCTCACCGACAGCGTCGTCGGCGTGGGGATGCTCTTTGCCGCGGGCTCCATCACCAAGGAGGACTTCCGGATACCGGAGAAGGCTGCTCCCGGCGGGGAGCACGCCGTACCCGGAACCCCTCCCGCGGCCGGAGCAGAGGGGGCGACGCCCCCGAAGGGGATCATGGCATCCCTGGGCAGGCTCCGGATGCACGGGAAGGGGAAGGAGGAGCAGAAGGCCGAGCAGGAGAAGATCGACCTCATGCTGGACTCGGCCCTGGTGGGCCAGTCCCGGCGCATCATCTCCCTCGCCGAGGGGCAGCCGGCCACCCCCGCGGCCCTCGCGGCGGCCCTCGAGGCCCCGGGGAAGCCGGGAGATCCCCTCGGGGAGCTGCAAGGGGCCGATATCCCTGCCCAGCTCCTGGAGGAGGTGAGCGAGGAGGAGGAGGAGGCTGCCGGGGGCCTGGCACCGGGCCGGGCCGGGCCCGGGGGAGCCGGCGGCTTTCCGGCGGTCCCCGCGGCACAGCCGGATACCGCCGGCGATGAGCAGGGGTATAACCGGGCGGACGTCCTCCATCTCGCCGACGGCGGCCTTGGTGCCGATGACCTCCTCAGCGCCCTCAGGCACGAGGCGATGCGGGAGAAGAAGAAGGATGACTCGAGCCTCCTTCGGAACCTGAAAGGGGTGAAGGTGACCGGGCGGGAGCTCCTGAACGAGCTCGACAGCCTGGTCCGGGAGATCAAGGGAAGGTAGGGGGGACGAGCCACGGCGACGGGGAGGTGCAGGCGGTCGGCCCGGCTGAGCCCCGGCGCTCCCCTCCTCCTCCTGCTCCCCTTCGTGCTCCTCCTGACCACCCCCGCGGCGGCCGGGGTCGTCCTCTTCGTACCCGGGTCCGACCAGGTCTCCTCGGTGGGGGTCCTCGATATCACCGAGGACCAGCACGGGGACATGTACTTCGCCACGGATAACGGCCTCTCCCACTTCGACGGGGCCGACTGGCAGATCACCCACATGACCTACGGGAAGCCGGGCTCCGGCCTCCTCAATGATCATGTCCTTGCCCTCGAGTTCGATGCCGGGGGGCACCTCTGGCTCGGGTTTCCCGACGGGCTCCAGTGGCTCGAGGACGGCAGGTACGTGACCAACCGGGACCAGCAGCTCTTTAAGAGCCTGGACATCCACGAGCTCCTCGCTGCCGGCGGCCGTATGTGGGTCGCCGCGGGGACGGCCGGGCTCCACCGGTATGATGACGGGTCCTGGGAGTGGTTCCAGCCTGGCGGGCCCGGGAACCTCGGGTGCACCTATGTCAGTTCCATGGCCATCGAGGCCTCGGGCCGGGCCATTTACGTGGCCTGCCGGGAGGGCATCTGGACCACGCCGAACACCGACGAGCCGGTCTCCTTCACCCCCCTCCCCGGCGGGGAGCTCGTGACCGAACCGCCGCTCAGGATCAGGAGCGATCCCTTCGGGGGACTCTATGTCTTCAACACCTCCACGGTTCTCCACTTCAGCCCGCCGGACCAGTGGCGGACGGTGGTCACCTCCCCGCTCCTCACGCCGGGGATCGACATCGCCGACCTGAGGGTGGACGCGGAGAGGACCCTCTGGATCGCGACGAACAACGGTATCTACGCCTGGAGGGACGGGAAGGTGCGGGATCACCTCGATACCGGGAGGGGTATCGGGAACAACGCGGTGAAGACGGTCTACGTCGACTCCCAGGACCGGCTCTGGTTCGTCACCCCGGAGAACGTCGGGTACTATACCATCCCCCGGAGGAGTATCCCCGGGTCCGCCATCGCCATCACCACCTACCCGGTCCCGCCCTACGTCACCCCCCCGACCCCTCCGGAGGAGAGCCCCCGGATCACGCCCTCCGTCTCCTTCCAGGTGATCCCCGGGACCACGGTTCCCCAGGCCACGGGTCCCCTCGACGGTATCCTGGACGCACTCCTGGCCTTCTTCAGGGGGCTCCTCTCCAGGTAGGCCCCTCGAAGGGTTGATACCCTTCTCCTCCTCCGGTCCCTGATGGAACCGTCGGACTCGAAAGTCTGATGACTTTCTCGACTCATCTTCCCTGATGGGAAGATTCGTACTCGAA
>JAJRCS010000234.1 GCA_028678815.1 Methanomicrobiales archaeon
GTAAAGGAGGCCATGTGGTCCAGGTCGTCCTTGCTGGTCTGGGTTATGCCTCTGTAAGCCTGTTGCGTGGCGATATAGCCGGTAACCCCGCCAACGATGAAAATCGGGATCGTCACCAAAGGCAGAACCAATACCACCATCTTCCAGCGGAGTTTCAGGTTATTGATTGCGGTAAAGAGATAACGGTGCACAGGGAAACTCCCGAACCGGACTGTATACAAAAAAATTCTTATACACCATCCGTTGTTAAGAAGAAAACAAGTATCGTGCACTCCTTTTCAAAACGCGGGAATCGTGATAAAAAAGTGGGCAAGGAGTCATCAGTCCTACCCGAAGGAGCCGCTTCACATGTACGTGTCATGGATACGCCCGCTTGCCGTCGCCCTGCTCTTCATGCTCACCGCAACTGCCTCGCTGGCGGAAACAGACGAAAAGAACCCTCTGTGGCGTAAACGGAACGTGACTGCCGCACAGGCTACGAAAGAGGAAAAGCTGGCCATTGAATTGGTCATGAAAAGGGAGCAGGTGCTGAAACGAGGACGCTACACCGTTCAGTACGACGGTGAGCGGGGAGAGTATGCCCAAGTCTCGGTCCGCCTCGTTGGTGACGAGGGGGACGTGGATACCATCCGTCGGTTTCTCGTCAAGGAAGGCCGGATCGTCGCATATGCCGACCCGGTTTATGAGCAGGCCCCGAGGAAAATCGATCCCCGCCGCAAGGAGAACGCACTGATCGTAGCCCGCCAGACCAAAGCGGGGGAAGCGCCGAACCGCCCGGACATATACAACGGGTTCATGTACATTGCGGAAATCAATGGCTGCGCGGCCATCGTAACGGAAAAGAATACCGATATGGAAGTGGTTGAAACCTACGAATTCGAACTCTGCAAGTAACCTACTAAGAAGTGCATTGATTACTCGCCATATGAGCCACCACCCCGACCCTCCCCCGCTGGGGGAGGGCAAAGAGTTCTCCCCCCGGAGGGGGGAGGCAGGAGGGGGGATATCAAGTAGTCAGGTTTCGTCTTAGTAGCTCGCCAAGTACTCCAGCATGGTCTCGTGGATAAGCCCATTGCTGGCGAGAATCCGGTGATCGTAGACCGAATGTGACTCTCCCCTGTGGTTGGTCACCCTGCCGCCGGCCTCTTCGACCAGGAGCGAACCAGCCGCCATATCCCACGGCTTCAGCTTGCACTCCCAGTACCCGTCCAGGCGCCCGGCCGCCACATACGCCAAATCGAGAGCTGCCGCCCCGGCACGCCGTATCCCCCTGGCCGCCAGCTGAAACCTGCAGAAATGGTCCAGGTTGTTCTCGTTGTCGCAGGTCCCGTCGTAAGGAAAACCGGTGGCAAGCAAGCATTGCCGTAGCGGCTGCCGCCCGGAAACAGCCAGGCGTTTCCCGTTCAACCAGGCACCCTCCCCTTTCACCGCCGAAAACATCTCATCCAACACCGGCTGAAATACCACCCCCACCTTGACCTCGCCATCGATTTCCAGGGCAATGGACACGGCAAACCAGGGAAACCCGTGGGCATAATTGGTGGTTCCGTCCAGCGGGTCGATGATCCAGCGATGAGATGCCCGAAGCTCGCCGTAATCGTTCTCCTCGGCCAGGATATCGTGGTCCGGGAAGCGGGACCTGAGAGTGGTGACGATCAGTTCCTCACAGGCCCGGTCCACTTCCGTAACCAGGTCGGTTTCGCCTTTGAACTGGATGTCGATATCACTCCAGAGACGCCGGCGCTGCAGTTCACCTGCAGCTCTGGCGGCTACGACGGCGGCCTCCAGAAAGTTGTGCATGGTCATCCCCTCCTCTGGCAGATCTGTTTCTGCCAGGCATTTTACACACTTTTTCATCATCGCAAATTGGATTCGTATCACCAGCTTCGCCGCAGTGCGACATGCACCCGCTTGGCGGCGTGGAGCGCCCCGAAGGGGCCGTCCTCCGATCCATAAGGAAGTTCGCTTCCGATGGTCAACTTCCATACGTCGCTAATGTTGTACCCGACCTCCCCTTTGAGGAGACCGTCGCCATGACTGAGACCTGCACTCCAGACCAGCTTCCACTCACCCCACTCCTCGCTCCGGTTCCAGGCGGTGATGAGGGCCGGAAGGATCGCGCGGTCGTAGAGTAGTGACGTGTCAACGGGCGGTGTAATTGCGTTTCCCGCCAGGGTAACAAGGAGAGTCCCGTCGCCGAACCCCTTTTCGGCGCTCAGGGCGCCGATGAGAGCGTTGCCGAGGTCGCGATCCCGTGAGAAAAGAGTGGCTGCTTCGCCCCGCACGATCCAGGAGCCGATAATCCGGGAAAGCTCGATTCCGACCGCTTCCTCCCGTGCATAGCGCCGTTCCACAGGGACACTGAGACCGGTGGGACCCGGGGTCGCCCGATCGAAACGAAACTCCAGGAGCGGCGCGGGACGGACCCCGAACCTTCCCCACGCTCCCAGATCCCACTGGCCAAAGGTGGCGAGGATGCGCAGGGCGGCAAAGCCTGCCCACGGCGGAGGAGTATCGACTTCCTGAACGACGGTTCCAGCCGGAACTCCCGCCGCCGTGAGCGGAGCGTTGCGGCTGCCGAGCACCGGGAGCCGCCAGGGCGTGGTAACGGGGGAGACAACCGCTTCGTATCGAAACTGTCCATCCTCTCCGCTCAGACGCACGGCCCAGAGGGAAATCTTCTCATCGCTGAACGGGTCGGAAAAATCGCGGGGAAGGAAGGCGTCGGCCGGTGAATAACCGTCGGTCTTGCCCCAGCCGAGCTGGAAGCGCCCCAACTGAAGGTCCAGGGCAGGTGCGAGAGGGAGTCTGAGCCAGAGGTCCGGCACCGAAAGGGGGGGACGGCGGATATGCCGGTCGGCCGGGTCGAACACCCGGCTCCCCTGCTCATCGGAGGTGATCCATTCCCCCCGCACCGAGGCGGTGAGCTGCGTCTCGCCGACCTTCTCCTCCCACTTGGAGAAGAGGGTTCCCCAGCCGAGAGCCCACGGGTCGCGGCTGTTCGAACGCTCGGCATAGCCGAACGCTTTCTCCTCGACGTATCCTGAGACGCCCTGGGCACGGAGAGGGGCCGGGACGATCAGGAGCAGGAGAACCAGACATGCCCCGAGCCGCTGCCTGGTCAATCCCCTCCCTCTCGATTCAGGTTCTGGAGGGTGAAACGGTTGGCCACCACGGGCCGATCAAAGGCGATCTCCTTCAGGAGCACCGTTGTCCTGCTCCCCTTTTTAAGATCGCTCATCTCCATCTTGCGTGCAACCCAGTGACCGTCGATCTGCTGGAGATCCGACAGGATAAACCTCTTGGTTGGCTCCTTGTCTCCCTTTCGATAGAGATCTTCGCGCAGCAGGTAGAGGATATCCTTGCGCAGGAAAAGGATCTTCTTCTCGTAGACCGACTTTCCCCCCTTCTCCAGGGGGATGGCCGTAATGACGTAGCAGGGGTGACCATCCACGCTCTGCTCCCCCTGCAAAGCCACCTTGTACTTCTCGTGGTCAAACTCCTCCATGTCCTCGTAGTTGAAGTCGGTGCCGACGAATGAGGCATCCCGATCCTGGGCCGCGATCCTCCGCTCCCGTTTCATGGAGGGGAGATAGAGCCACTGGTCCGGGTTCTGCCCCCCCGGCCGCGCCAGGGAGAGGAAACCTACCCCCTTCACCTCCGGCGGATCGGTGAAGCGGATCAGGTTCCTGGCATCCCCGGCGTACCCCTCCCGGAAACTCTTCCACCCCTTCCTGCGAACCTTGCCGTCCTTGTTCACCACGGTCAGTTCCCCGGCATACTGCTGGGAACGGGTCCGGTGACGGTTCTCCGATTCCTTGAGGAGTGCGCGGGCATCGGCCCCCCAGCCCACGGCGGCACACAGGGTCGAAAGAAACGCAGCCGTCAAGATCATAACCGCATATTTTCCACATGATCTTTTTATGTACATGTCCACCTCCACAATCTTATTCATACTCAAGCGCCTCGGTGATCTTCAACCTTCCCGCCTGGCGCGCAGGAATCCAGGCGGCGAGCGCCGAGATGAGCGGCAGGGCGACAAGGAGCTGGGCCAGGATGTCCCACGGGTAGTGGTGGGGCATGCGCCAGCCGGTGTAGAACTCCGCAATGGCCCCCTCCATGAACAGGGCGAAGAGGTTGCCGGTCGGCAGCGCCAGGAGGAGACCTGCCAGCGCCAGGGCCAGCGCCTCGACCACGATGCTCCGGGCGATCTGGGAACGCAAGGCCCCCAGCGCCTTCAGTATCCCGATCTCCCGGGTTCGCTCCGCCACCGAGATGAGGAGCGAGGTGACGATGCCGAGGAAGGCTACCAAGAGCGCCAGGAAGACCGTGATCCGCGTCAAGGCGTAGAAGGCGTCGATCGCCTTGCCGATCTCGGCGGTGAACTCCTGGCGGGTGGAGACGAGCGCCGGGAACCTTCCGGCGAGCTTGGCCCGGATCGCGTCCCGCACCTGTCCCACATCAGCGCCCTTTGTCACCGAGACGTCGAATATGTCCACCCGGTCGTCCTTCCAGAGGCGGAGGAATTGGGCGCGATCCAGGCTCACCGTCCCCTGGTCGGAGCTGTAGTCGCGGACCACGGCTGCGATCGGAATCCGCACCGTCCCGCTCGGGGTGACGAGTTCCACCTGCTGCCCCACCCCCAGCCCGTAGCGCCGGAAAAAGTTCTCCGAGACAGTGCACATCCCCTGTTGGGTCACCCCGCGACGCATGGATTCCGCGTCCCCCTGGACGAATTCCAGGTTGGTCCGGTCCAGTAAGGGGCCGACCTCGATGGTGCCGACCAGAATCTGATGCCCCTGATAGAGGGGCCTGATTCCCCGGTAGCTCTCCACGGCCCGCACCCCTGGCACTTTGAGCAGTTCATCCCGCAGCGCTCCGGGAAACAGGAAGTCGGGACGGGAGAAATTTGCCGAGGCCCGCACAAAGAGGTCGCAGGTGAGGGCATCGTCCATCCAGCGCGTCATTGCCGCCTTGGTGGACCCCATGTAGCCTGCAAACCCGAGGACGAAGGTGAGCGAGAGGGCCATTGCCATCACCGTGCCGGAGGTCCTGCGGGGATTGCCCAGGAGGGCATCGGAGGAGAGTCGCCCCGCCACGGGCGCAAACTTCGAGACAAGCGGGATGAGGCAGACGAGCAGCCCCCGTGAGAGGGGTCCCACCAGGAGCACGAGACCCGTGCCGCCGAGGAGGAGAACGGCAAGGATAAGCGGATTCCCCCCGAAAGGCGGATGCAGGGACAGAAGGATCGCGCAGCCGAAGGCGACGCAGCCGGCCGCGATCCGGGGCGCAACCCTGCCGGGGAGCCGCGCCTGGAACGCCCCCTTGGCGAGCGCCTCGGTGGGCGAAATCCGGGAGGCGGTCAGGGCCGGGCCCCAGGCCCCGACGAGCGACGCAAGAATGCCGAGCACCATGGATTCCAGCGCAATCCCCGGCGGGAGGCGGACGGTGCCGGAACTGGTGACGCCGTACACCGTCTCCGTCGTCTGCCCCATCATCTGGAGAAAACCCTGGGAAAGCGTGGTCCCGGCCAGGCAGCCGAGGATACCGCCGGCGACGCCGATGACCAGCGCCTCGGCCAGAAAGAGCCCCTGTACCTGGCGCGGCGTGGCGCCAAGCGCCCGGAGCGTGCCGATGTCGCGGCGCCGGCGGTTCACCGCCACGTTGAAGGCGTTGAAGATCAGGAAGGTGCCAATGGAGAGGGCAAAGCCGCTGGAGACGTTGAAGCCGGAGACGAAGCTGGCCACGATCCGCTCCGTCTGCTCCCCCCGGCGCTCGGGCGTCTCGATGCGAAAGGCGGGGCCGAGCGCCTTTTCCAGCGTCGCGGTCCCCTGGGCAATGGTGGTCCCTTCGGTGAGCCGGACATCCAGCCGGTCGAAGCGGCGGCCTTTGCCGAACAGTTCCTGGGCGGCATAGACGTCCACCACCATCAGATTGCCGCCGAACGCCTCGCTGAACCCCTTGGGAGTGAGCAGCCCCCTGGCCGCCACCCGCTTCACCCCAGCAGGGAGACGCAGAGAAAGGGTGTCGCCCGTCTTCAGTCCGGCCTTCACGGCAAACTGGCGGGTGAAGAGCGCCGAATCGGGCTGGGCGAGGAAGAGGAGCGGATCGTCCAGGTCCGCGTCCTCCCCTTCGAAGCCGTAGTCGCGCATCTCCCGGTCCCCCAGCAGGTCGATCCCGATGACAAGGAGGCTCCCCAGTTCTCCCCGCTCGGGAACCACGATCTGCTCGATGACCGGAGAGGTGGCCCTGATACCGGGAAGCGCGCGGACCCGTTCCTGAACCTCTTCCGGCACCCCTCCCACCATGGTGATCTGGAGCTGGGCCTTGCCGGCGATGCGGTCG
>JAJRCS010000154.1 GCA_028678815.1 Methanomicrobiales archaeon
CCGCCCATGCCGGGATCGACCAGCAGATGGTGGGTGTCACCTCCGTGGACCTGGTGAAGGACCTCGCCGGGAAGGTCTCGGTCCCCGTCGCCGTTGCGGGAGGCCTGGACGCCGAATCGGCGGCCGAGGCGGTGCGGTCGGGGGCCTCCATCGTCATCGTCGGCGGGAACATCGTCCGGTCCGGCGATGTGGCCGGTTCGACGGGGAAGATCCGGCGGGCCATCGACCGCCCGGGCAGGCGGAGGAAGGGCACAAGGAGCCGGGACGACGAGATCCGGGAGCTCCTCCTCTCGACCTCCACCCCGAATATCTCGGATGCAATGCACCGGAAGGGGGCAATGCAGGGGATCCTCTCCATCTGCGGGGACGTGAGGATGGCGGGAAAGGCGGTCACCGTCCAGACCTTTGCCGGCGACTGGGCGAAGCCCGTGGAGGCCATCGACCTCGCCTCCCCGGGCGACGTCATCGTCATCAACAACGACGGCGGGGTGCACGTTGCCCCCTGGGGGGAGCTCGCCACCCGGAGCTGCATGGTGAAGGGGGTGGCTGGGGTGGTCATCGACGGGGCCGTGCGGGACGTGGACGATATCAGGAAGCTCGGCTACCCCATCTTCGCCCGGGCCGTCGTCCCGAACGCCGGCGAGCCCAAGGGCTTCGGGGAGATCAACGCCGAGATCAGCTGCTGCGGGCAGGCCGTCCGGCCCGGGGACTGGATCGCGGGCGACGAAAACGGGGTGGTGGTGATCCCCCGGGAACGGGCCTACGAGCTGGCGAGGAGGGCCCGCGAGGTGCAGAAAGGGGAGGAGCGGATCCGGGAGGAGATCTCCCGGGGCGGGACCCTCTCCTCCATCATGGAGCTCGGGAAGTGGGAGAAGAGGTGAATCAGCGGAAGAAGGCCGCCTCCATGAGCGAGCCGCCAAAGGCGAGGATCTTCTCGATGGCGCTCCTGATGTTGTCCACCCTGAGGATGAGGACCGCGGCGTCCTTCCCGCTGTAGGCGTACGAGTACTCGATGTTGATGTTCGCCTCGCCGAGGGCCCGGGCCACCTCATAGAGCCCGCCCGGCTCGTCCCGCATCCTCACCCCGATGACGTCGGTGAAGGAGACGACGAAGCCCAGGGAGGTGAGCTTCCGGTAGGCCTTGTCCGGGTGGTTCACCAGGGCCCGGACCACCCCGAAGCCGTCGGCCTCGGCGATGGAGAAGGCGAAGATGTTCACCCCCTCCTCCTCCATGGCCTTTGCGATGGCCGCGAGCCTCCCCGGCTTGTTCTCCGAGAAGACGGAGATCTGCTTGATGAAGTACTTCTCATGCTCCATTACATCTTCCTCCTGTCAATCACCCTCTTGGCCTTCCCCTCGAACCGGGGGAGGGAGCCGGGCTCGGCGAGCTCCACGTCGGCATGCACCGTCAGGGCCGATTCGAGGCGCTTCCCCACGTGCTCCTTGATCTTCATGAGCTCGGTGATCTTGTCGGAGAAGGCCTCGGGCTTCAGCTCGACCCGGACGAGCAGGGTATCGAGCTCGTGCTTCCGGTCCACGACGATCTGGAAGTGCTGCCCCACCTCGGGGATGCCGAGGAGGGTGTGCTCGATCATGGACGGGAAGACGTTGATCCCCCGGATGATGAGCATGTCGTCCACCCGCCCGGCGATGCGCATGATCCGCGGGTGGGTCCTCCCGCAGGCGCAGACCTCCCTCGTCATCTCGGTGATGTCCCCGATCCGGTACCGGACGATGGGGAGGGCTTCCTTCTTGAGGATGGTCATGGTGAGCTCCCCCCTCTCCCCGTCCGCGACCTGTTCGCCGGTCTTCGGGTCCACCACCTCGGTGAGGGCGAAGTCGCCCCAGACGTGGATCCCGTTCTGCTCCGTGCACTCGGTGAAGAGGGGCCCCGAGAGCTCGCTCGTCCCGTAGATGTCGTAGGCCTTGATCCCGAGCCAGTCCTGGATCCGGTTCCGCATCTCGGCGGTCCAGGGCTCGGCCCCGAGGATCCCGACCCGCATCTTCGTGTCCTTCTTTATGGAGATCCCCATCTTCTCGGCTACCTCTCCCATGTGGAGGAGGTACGAGGGGGTGCAGCAGATGGCGGTGGCCCCGAGGTCCTGCATGAGCTCGATCTGCCGCTCGGTCCCGCCGACGGAGGTGGGGATGACCGTGGCCCCGATGCGCTCGGCCCCGTAGTGGAGCCCGAGGCCCCCCGTGAAGAGGCCGTACCCGTAGCTCACCTGGATGACGTCCTTTGTACCGAGGCCGCAGGAGGTGAGGGCCCGGGCGAGGGAGACCGTCCACTCCTCGAGGTCGTTCTCGGTGTAGCCCACGACCGTCGGCTTCCCCGTGGTGCCCGAGGAAACATGGTACCGGACGAGCTCCTCCTTCGTCGCCGTGAACAGCTTGTCCGGGTAGTTGTCCCGGAGGTCCCGCTTGAACATGAAGGGGAGCTTCGTCACGTCGGCAAGGGTCTTCACATCGTCCGGGTGCACCCCGGCCTCCTCCATCCTCCGGTGGTAGAAGGCCGAGAAGCTGTAGAGCCGGTACACGAGGGTCTTCAACAGCCGGTACTGGAGGCGCTCGAGCTCCTCCCGTTCCATGGTCTCCATCTTGGAATCCCAGTACATCAGAACAACACCCCTCTCCTGTCCACCACCCGCTTCGCCTTCCCCTCGAACCGGGGGAGGGAGCCCGGTTCCACGAGCTTCACGTCGGTCCGGATCCCGAGGGTCTCCCGGAGGGCCGTCCCGATCTTCACCTGGACCCGGTGGAGGTCCTTCAGCTCGCCCGAGAAGGCCTGCCGGTTCATCTCCACCTCGATGGTCATCTCGTCCAGCTGGTGGATCCGGTCGAGGTAGACCATGAACTGCTCGCCGACCTCGGGGAGGGAGAAGAGGACATGCTCGATCTGGGAGGGGAAGACGTTGATCCCCCGCACCACGAGCATGTCGTCCGATCTGCCGAGGATCCGGCTGATCTTCTGCCCCCGGCCACAGGAGCAGCCGTCCTCCTCCATGAGCATGGTAATGTCCCCCGTACGGTACCGGAGGAGGGGCATCGCCTCCTTCACGAGCGGGGTGATGACCATCTCGCCCTTCTCCCCGGGCCCGAGGGTCTCCCCGGTGGCCGGGTCGATGATCTCCACCAGGTAGCTGTCATGCCAGATGTGGAGCCCGTCCTTCTCCCCGCACTCCATAGCGACCCCCGGGCCGTACATCTCCGAGAGGCCGTAGGAGTCGAAGGCCGAGACCCCGAGCCGGCGCTCGAGCTCGGCCCGGGTCGCCTCGGACCAGGGCTCGGCCCCGAAGCAGCCGACCCGGAGGGTCGGGAACCGGGCCCCCTCCGCCGCCGCAACCTCGGAGAGGTGCATGGCATAGCTGGGGGTGCAGTGGATGGCGGTGACCCCGAAGTCCCCCAGCATCTCGATCTGCCGCTTTGTGTTTCCCGTTGCCGAGGGCACCACGGTGAGGCCCATGAGCTCGGCCCCGTAGTGGAACCCGAGCCCCCCGGTGAAGAGGCCATAGTTCACCATGTTCTGGAAGACGTCCCCCTCGGCGAGGCCCACCATGGTGAGGTTCCGGGCGATGAGGCCGGCCCAGTTCCCGAGATCCTTCTTCGTGTACCCCACGACGGTGGGCTTCCCCGTTGTACCCGAGGTGGTGTGGATCCGCCGGACCTCCTTCAGGGGCACCGCGAGGAACCCGAAGGGGTATCCCCCCCGGAGATCCTTCTTCATGGTGAAGGGGATCTTCTCCACGTCCGACAGGGTCCTGATGTCCCCCGGCCCGAGGGAGGCCTTCCTGAGGAGGTCGCGGTAGAAGGGGACCTTCGCCGCCTGCCCGACCGTCCACTTCAGGCGCTTCAGCTGGAGGGCCGCGAGGTCCTTCCCCTGCAGGGTCTCCATCCGCTCGTCCCAGAACATCCGGTATCCCTTGGTATGCCGTTGCATGGCATGATATTTATGGGTGCATGATTTAGCCCGGAAGAGGAATCCC
>JAJRCS010000194.1 GCA_028678815.1 Methanomicrobiales archaeon
GATGAGGCAGGGCTCCCCGATGAGCTTCACGACCTTCTTCACCCAGGCCTCGTGTTCCCGGTAGAAGTCCCTCGTGCACCTGAGGGCCGGGTAGTACCTCACCGCGAGGTCGGTGCCGCTCTTCTGCCCCATGACGAGCTGCTCCTCGAAGCACTTCAGGGCCTCGTCCATGTCCGTGCAGAGGGTGTGCATGTCGGGCATGGTGAAGGCCCGGAGGCGCTTTAACCCGATGACCTCGCCCTTCTGCTCGTGCCGGAAGGAGTAGGTGGAGAGCTCGTACATCTTCATGGGGAGGGTGTTCGGGGAGATGTGCATCCCGTTCATGAAGGAGAACATGCCGAAGCAGGCGGCGAACCGGAGCATCATCGACCTGTTCCCGCTCCGGAACCGGTACTGCCGCTCCCCGAACTTGGCCGCGTGCTCGCAGATGGCCTGGTCGTCCAGGTCGTACATAACCGGTGTCTCGACGGGCATTGCCCCGTAGGGGAGCACGAGCGTGAGGACATAGTCGGCGATGAGGTCCCGGAGGAGCTTGCCCTTCGGCATCCACCTGAGGTGCCCGACGTCGCTTCTCGGCTCGTAGTCCACGAGCTCCTTGCTCCGCATGAGCTCGACGTGGGGGGGCTCGCCGGCCGCGGCCAGGGGGACCCCGAGCTCCTTCTTCACCAGGCAGCCGAAGGGGGACTCGTCCATGTAGTCCTCCACGTCCTTCCGCTTACCGTCGGGGGTGAGGACGAACCACTCGTGCTCCACCTCCTTCTTTGCGACGGCCTCCTCCTTCTCGCCGCCGGGGACGATGGTCCGGGAGAGCTCGGAGAGGGGGTGCCCCTTGCAGGTGAGGGTGAAGCCCTTGTACCACCCGAAGGGGGCCCGCTTCACCTCGAGGCCGAGGCCGGCGAGGCCCTCGCTCACGGCATCGAGGGCCTCGATGGCGGCCGCCGCCGTGGCAAGGTCGCTCGCCAGGTGGGCGTAGGGATAGACCATGACCCTGTGGCAGTCCAGCTGCGACGCGGTCTTCGCGATGTCCGCGACCGCCTGGCCCACCACGTCCCCCATGTCGTCCTCGTCTGCCGCCTCGACGGCACAGAAGGCCACGAGGGCCTCGTCCATGGAGTCGCTGAGGAGTTCCCGGTCCTCGGCCATGGAGGTGGGTTTCTTTGCCTCGTATTCGATGTGATCGGAGTGGATGAGGAGAAGGCGCATTGTGTGGCTCCTGTTTACATCGGAATGCTCACAATATTCGCGCTGCCTGCCTTTAAATATCTCGCATCCGAGTCGGTAGACGAGGATGAGAGAGGGCTTGAGCCGGATCACTCATTCGGTTCCACGAAGCGAATGAGGGTCGGCGGAGCCGGTTCACTCTTTCGGTACCCGCGGTGCCGAAAGAGGGATTGCCTGGGGCGGGGTCACCCGTCCGAGTCCCGTGGACGAGGAAGGGGGATGGCGTGAGCCGGGTCACCGCTCTCGTTCTCTTCCCGGTAACGCCGTCGTATCTTCTCTCACCCCGCACCGCGAATCCTTATCCTGCCTGAAGGACCACCAGTAGGAATACTCATGGAAACGGCAGCGGAACCAGCCGGGGCAATGTCTGCAGGGAACGAGATCACGGAGGGGAACCTCTGGAAGGCACTCCTCTCCATAGCCCTCCCGGTGATGGTCGCGAACCTCCTCCAGGCCGTCGTGGAGGTGGTGGACCTCTACTTCGTGGGGAGGCTCGGGCCGGAGGCCATCGCCGGGGTCGCCCTCTCCACGACGATCATCTTCTTCCTCGTGACGGTGCTCATCGGCATCGCCACCGCCACCGCCGCCTTCATCTCCCGCGCCTACGGGGCCGGCGACCACCGGGAGATCGGCACCCTCCTCCTCCATGCCCTCCTCCTCGGCCTCGCCTTCTCCCTCTTCCTCATGGTCATCGGGGCCTTCTTCGCACCCGCGATCCTGGGTCTCATGGGTGCCACGGGAGCCGTGGCCGAGGCCGGGGCGGCCTTCCTCTCCACCTTCCTCATGGGGATCGGGTCCCTTGTCATGCTCTGGCTCCTCATCGTCGCCTTCCAGAGCACCGGGGACGCCCGCACCCCGATGTACGTGATGGTCGTCGTCATCCTCGTGAACATCCTCGCAAACCCGGTGCTCATCTTCGGCCTCTTCGGGGCACCGGCCTTCGGGGTGGCGGGCTCGGCCCTGGCCACCGTCCTCGCCCGGACCCTCGGGCTCGGGATCCTCGCGGCCATCGTCCTCCGCCGGAAGAGCGTCATCACCCTCCCGGACAAGCTCCGGCCCGATTTCGCCCTCTTCGCCCGGATCGTCACCGTGGCGGTCCCGAGTGCCCTCCAGAACGGGATGCGGTCCTTCTCGTACCTGGCGATCATGGCCATCATCACCGGCTTCGGGGCGGCGCCTATCTCGGCGTATGGCATCATCTACCGGGTGGAGTACATCGCCCTCATGCCCGGGTTCGCCTTCGCCACCGCAACCGCCGTGCTGGTGGGCCAGAACCTCGGCGCCCGGCGGCCGGAACGGGCGGAGCAGGCGGTGCGCTACTCGCTGCTCGGCTACGGGGGCGTGATGGTGGCCGTCTCGGCAGCCTGTATCCTCGCTGCCCCCGCCATCCTCGGGTTCTTCGACCCGTCGGGGACGAGCACCCCGGTCGGCCAGGCCTACTTCGCCATCGTCGCACCCCTCTACGTGCTGAACGCCGTGGCGCTGATCCTGAGCTTTGCCATGAACGGCGCCGGGGCGACCCGGATCCCGATGCTCGCAACCTTCCTCGCCCTGATCGTGACCCAGCTGCCCCTTGCCATCATCCTCTCATCCTGGGCCGGCCTCGGCCTCGCGGGCGTCTTCTACGCGGTGGACATTGCCATTATCGCGCAGGTGGCGATCCTCGCGATCCTGTACCGGCGGGGGACGTGGAAGGCGGTGAGGCTGTAAGGTTCAGACGTCCTCCGGGTTCCCGGAGGGAACAGGAGATGAGACGGGGCATCAGCCCTTCGTGTTCCCGTGGAACACGAAGAGTGGCTGCGGAGTAGTCACTTCCTTCGATTCTCGTGGTACCGGGAGAGAGTCGCCTGGTGCTGGTGCTGG
>JAJRCS010000004.1 GCA_028678815.1 Methanomicrobiales archaeon
TACGTCTCTGCCCGGCTCCGGAAGGGCGGGGACTTCGGCGGGGAGCCCTCCGGGGCCTGGATCTTCCCCGGCAACTCCCTCTGCCCCGACGGCATCTACGCGGCAGCCCTCCTCTGCGAGATGGCCTCCGAGTGGGACATCGCCGGGGAGCTCGACCGGATCCCCCGGTACCCCATCATCCGGGAGTCTCTGTCCTGCGATGACGCGGCCGGGGTTCTCCGCCGCCTCGGGGCGGATTCCCCCACGGACGGGATACGGAGGGAGGAGGAGGACGGGTGGTTCCTCGTCCGGGCGAGCGGGACCGAGCCGAAGGTCCGGTTCACCGCGGAGGGTAAGACCGCCCGGGCGGCGAAGAGGCTCGCGGATACGGCGCGGAGCCTGCTGAAACAGGCGGAAAGTGCTTAAGCCCGCGCGGCGAGTACTTTCTATGGAATGCGTGGTGCTCGCTGCCGGTGAAGGCCGGCGCATGCGCCCCCTCACCGCCAGCCGCCCGAAGGTGATGCTTCCCCTCGCGAACCGGCCCATCCTGGAGCACCTTCTCGTTGCTGCCCGGGATGCCGGGATCTCCGATTTCACCCTGGTCGTGGGCTACCGGGAACGGGAGGTCCGGTCCTGCTTCGGGAACGGGGAGCGCCTGGGGATCCGGATCCGGTACGTCCCCCAGCGGCACCAGCTCGGGACCGGAGATGCCCTCCGGGCCTGCGAGGGCCTCGTCTCCGGCCCCTTCCTCCTCCTGAACGGGGACATGGTGACCGCGACCGGGGACCTCCGGGCCCTCGCCGCCCGGAAGCCCGGCGTTATCGGCGTCGCCCGCTCGCCCCATCCCGAGGACTTCGGGACCGTGAGAATGGAGGGCGACCGGATCGTGGAGCTCGCCGAGAAGGTCCCGAAGCCCCCGAGCGACCTCATCAATGCCGGGGCGTACCTCCTCGATCCCCGGATCTTCGATCTCCTGGAGTCCATCGGGCCCTCGGAGCGGGGCGAGTACGAGATCACCGACGCCCTCTCCGTCCTCATCCGGGAGGGGAGGGTGACGGGGTACCCCATGTCCTTCTGGCTCGACGTGGGATACCCCTGGGACCTCCTCGCCGCGAACGCCATGCTCCTCGAATCCTGGACCTTCGGGCGGGAAGGGACCGTCGAACCGGGGGCGGTCCTCCAGGGCGACGTGGCCGTGGGACCCGGGTCCGTCATCCGCACGGGGACGGTCATCGAGGGGCCGTGCATCATCGGGAGGGACTGCAGCATCGGCCCCCATGCCTACCTCCGGGGTGCCACCTCCATCGGGAACGACTGCCACGTCGGGCACTGCTCGGAGGTGAAGAACTCCGTCGTCCTCCCCGGGACGAAGATCCCCCACCTCAACTACGTCGGGGACAGCGTCATCGGCTCCTCCTGCAACCTCGGGGCAGGGACGAAGATCGCGAACCTCCGGAACGACCGGGGGACGGTCCGGGCCTGCGGGAGGGACACGGGGAGGGTGAAGTTCGGGGCCGTGGTCGGGGACGGGGTCTCCTTCGGCATCAACTGCTCGGTGAACGCGGGCACCGTGGTGGGGAGCAACTGCCGGTTCGCCCCCCAGTCCTACATCCACGGCTGCATCATGGAAGGAACGGAGATGAGGTAGATTATGCAGGCAGTCATCCTCGCGGCCGGGGAAGGAACGAGGCTCCGCCCCCTGACCCACGGGAAGCCCAAGGCGATGCTTCCGGTGGCGAACCGGCCCATCATCGCCCATGTCATCGATTCCCTGGTCGCAAACGGCATCCGGGACATCGTGGTCGTCGTCGGCTACCGGAGGGAGTACGTCCAGCGGTTCTTAAACAGCCTGGACACCCCGGTCACTGTGGTGGTTCAGGAGAAGCAGCTCGGGACGGCCCATGCCCTCCGGGCGGCGGCCCCCGAGATCACGGGGGACTTCCTGGTCCTCCCGGGGGACAACTACATTGATACTGCCTCCATCGCCCGGATCAGGGGCGAGCACTGCGCCATGCTCGTGAAGGAGCACCCCAGCCCCTCCAACTTCGGCGTGGTGGTGGTGAAGAAGGGCCTCGTTGCGGAGATCCTGGAGAAGCCCGAGGAGGCCCCCGCCCAGACCGTGAGCACGGGGATCCTCTCCCTCCCGAGGGAGAGCCTCAAATCCCTCGGGAAGAACGAGATCCCCGATGCGCTGAACGCCCTCATCGGGAAGGGGATGCGGATGAAGGCCGTCATGGCCGGGGAGTGGATGGATGCCATCTACCCCTGGGACCTCCTCCGGATGAACCAGAGCCTCCTCGCCCACATCACCCCGGGGAAGGCAGGGAGGATTGCGGGGAACGTCAGCTTCTCGGGGCCCGTCTCCGTGGGGAAGGGGACCACCATCGGGCCGAACACCACCATCACCGGGCCCGTGGTCATCGGGGAGGACTGCGAGATCGCACCGAACACCTGCATCCTCCCCGGCACCTCCATCGGGTCGCGGGTGGGCATCGGGCCCTTCACCGTCATCGGGAGCTCCCTTGTCATGGACGACACCGCCATCGGGTCCCACTCCCAGGTCCTCCAGGCGGTCATCGGCGAGGGGTGCCGGATCGCCGACCATGCGAGCACGGTGACCACCTCCTCCCTCTTCTCCATCGAGGGGAGGGTCCAGAAGGCGGAGTTCGGGGCGATCCTCGGGGACCGGGTCTCCACGGCCCCCTTCACGGTCCTCCGGACCTGCATCGTCGGGAACGGGGTGACCGTGCGGGAGGGGAGGACCCTCACCCAGATGGTCCCGGACAACACCCTGGTGATGTAGACATGTGCGGTATCGTGGGGTACGCGGGGCGCCGGAAGGCCGCCCCCCTCATCGTCGACGGGCTCCGGCGGCTCGAGTACCGGGGCTACGACTCCTTCGGGGTCGCCACCGTCGGTCCCCACGTCGAGGTCTACAAGCGGTGCGGGCGGATCCCTGCGAGCCTCCCGGAGAGCCGGGCCATGAAGGGATCCCTCGGGATCGGGCACACCCGGTGGGCCACCCACGGGGCTCCCAGCGATACGAACGCCCATCCCCACACGGACTGCACCGGCCGGATCGCGGTCGTCCACAACGGCATCATCGAGAACTACGCCTCCCTCCGGAAGAGGCTCGGGAGGAAGGGGCACACCTTCCGGTCCGAGACCGACACCGAGGTCATCGCCCATCTCATCGAGGAGGAGTACGACGGCGACCTCCTCGGGGCGGTGGAGGGGGCGGTGAAGTCCCTGGAGGGGTCCTACGCCATCCTCGCGGTGGCCGAGGGGGACCGGCGCATCGTCGCTGCCCGGTGCGCGAGCCCCCTCGTCCTCGGCCTCGGGGACGGGGAGACCCTCGCCGCCTCGGACCTGACACCCCTCCTCGAGTACACCGAGCGGGTCATCTTCGCCGAGGACGGGGACATCATCGCCATCACCCCACAGGGCGCCGAGATCCGGAACAACGGGGAGGCCGTTGAACGGCCCGTGGAGCTGGTCAACTGGTGCGCGGACGACGTGAAGAAGGGCGGGTTCGAGCACTTCATGTTAAAGGAGATCTACGAGCAGCCCCGGGTCTTCTACGAGACGGCAAGGACCGCGGACCCGGCTCCCCTCCTGGACCTCCTCCGGGAGACCCCCGCCCTCACCATCGTCGCCTGCGGGACCTCGTACCATGCGGGGCTCATCGGGATGTACCTCCTCGAGGAGTTCGCGGAGATCCCGGTCCGGGTGGAGCTCGCCTCCGAGTTCAGGTACGCGGTGCCCCCTGTTCGGAACCCCGTCCTCGCCATCACCCAGTCCGGGGAGACCGCGGACACCCTCTGGGCCCTCCGGGCAGCGAAGGCCCGGAACTGCCCCACCGTGGCCCTCACGAACGTGATGGGCTCCACGGTGACCCGGCTCGCGGACGCGGCCATCTTCACCCGGGCGGGCCCCGAGGTCGGGGTGGCGGCGACCAAGTCCTTCATCGCCCAGCTCGCCGTCTTCCTGGCCCTCGCGGACCGGCTCGGGCAGGGGCGCCTCGCCGCCTCCCTCGGGAACGCCCACCTGGCCATCGGGGACCTCCTCCGGGAGGACGTGGGCGAGGCGGTGGCCCTCCTCAGGGGTGCCCGGTCCATCTTTTACGTCGGGAGGGGGCCGTTCTACCCGGTCGCCCTCGAGGGCGCCCTCAAGATGAAGGAGATCTCGTACATCCATGCCGAGGGGTACGCGGCGGGGGAGCTGAAGCACGGCCCCTTCGCCCTCCTCACCCCGGAGACCCCGGTGGTCGCCCTCTGCTTCCCGGGGCCGGCCTACCGGGTCATGATCTCGAACATCAAGGAGATGAAGGCCCGGGGGGCCCCGGTCCTCGGGATCGGGGTCCCGGGGGACCGGGAGCTCGGGGAGGTGGTGGACCTCTTCCTCCCCGTGCCGGGCGACGACCCCGTGGTCCAGGTCCTCACCTCCTCGGTCCTCGTCCAGCTCCTCGCCTACCATACGGCGAAGAGCCTCGAGACCGACATCGACCGGCCGAGGAACCTTGCAAAGAGTGTGACCGTGGAATGATCGAGTACGGCAGGAACACCATCGGGCCCGGTGCCAGTGTCTTTGAGCCCGTGATCATCGGGTTCCCCTCCCGGGACCGGATCGGCTGCGAGAACTTCCGGGGGACCGTCATCGGGAGAAACGCCCTCCTCCGCAGCGGGACCACCCTCTACTGCGATGTGGATATCGGGGACGACTTCCAGTGCGGCCACAACGTCCTCATCCGGGAGAAGACCCGGATCG
>JAJRCS010000012.1 GCA_028678815.1 Methanomicrobiales archaeon
CCGCGTCCTCCCGGGAGAGGCCGGTGGTGTGGACGGCGACGATAATGGCGTCCGGGAAGAGGCTGCGTATCTCCCCCGCGGTGGGGGCGTCTGCAACGGTCACCGCCACCTTCCGGTACCCAAGGTCGTACGCGGCGCCGGTCCCCCGGACCTGGTCGATGGAGGCCCCTTCCGGATCGAGGATGTACCCCCCGCAGTCCTTGATGCGATCCATCACCCCGGGGATGGGCGAGGTGGAGACGAGGCCGGACATCCTCCCCCCGATCCCCTGGACGAGGGAGGGTGTCGGGGCGATGACCGTCCCCGCCCCGTCGCAGGCGAGGACGACGGCATCCACGAGGCCCGCCCGGATGGCCGCGGAGAGGAGCTCGGATGCCCCGAAGCCCACGAAGTCCCGGCTGTCGGTCACCTCCCGCCTTGGCGTGCACATGCCGAAGGACCGGATCCGGTTCTCGATGTTCGCCCGGATGGCCTCCGGCGTGAAGTCCGCGACCGGCACGGCGAACCTCCGGGCGAGGGGGCACTCGGCGATGCAGGGGGACCCCAGCTCCACGACCCTCCCGTCCCTGATGACCACCCGGGTCCTCCCGATGGCCTCGACGACATGCACATCCTCCCTCCCGGGATCCTCCCGGGGTACGGTCTCCTTCCTGGCCATGGTGCATCTCCTCCTCTCACATCGCCCCGAAGGGGAATGAACCTGATGGTCCCGCCCTGGCGGGAAGAATTGCACTCCTTCAAGAGCTCCCCGTGCAGATCCTTCCATGGAGAGAGGACTCCCATGGGTGGCGAGAGGTACTGGGAGATCGATGCCCTGCGGGGGATTGCCATCGTCATGATGGTGATCTTCCATACCGTCTTCGCCCTGGACTTCTTCGGCGCGGCCTCCCTGGAGCCGGCGCAGGGGTTCTGGCGGCTCTTCGCCCTCTCCACGGCGACCCTCTTCATCGCCATCGCCGGGGTCTCCCTCTCGGTGAGCTCGGCCCGGGCGGCCGGTTACCTCGACCCGCGGGGGGTCGCCCTGAAGAACCTGAAGCGGGGCGCGGGCCTCCTCCTCCTCGGCATGGGCATCACCCTCGTCACCTGGCTCCTCGTCCCCGCCGAGTTCATCCTCTTCGGGATCCTCCACTGCATCGGCCTCTCCATCGCCCTCTCCCCCCTCTTCCTCCGGTTCGGGAGGAGGAACATCATCGCGGGGACCGTGTTTGTCCTCCTCGCCCCCCTCGTTGCAGCCCTCACCGGCCCCCTCGCCCTCGCGTGGCTCGGTATCCACCCGTCTGACTTCGCGAGCCTCGACTACGTGCCCCTCATTCCCTGGTTCGGGGTATTCCTCCTGGGGATGGGCCTCGGGGCCGCCCTCTACCCGGGGGGCCGGAGGGATTTCACGGTGAGTGACGGTGAGGGGCCTCTCATCCGCCCCCTCACCTTCCTGGGGAGGCACTCCCTCGTTATCTACCTGGTCCACGTGCCCCTCATCCTCCTCGCCCTCGCCCTCATCGTCCCCGGCTTTTCTGCCCGCCTCCTCTCCCTCATACCGGGCTAGGCCGCCCGGCCCGAAGGCATAAAAACGGATGGAGGCGAACCGGTCTAGTGTGCACTCCCCAAGCCGCGGGGTCCTGAGGAGCCCGGTTTCCGTCTTCCTCCTCGCCCTGCTCCTCCTCGCACCCGCAGCGCTGCCGGCCCCTGCGGCAGAATCCCCCGGTTCGGTGGTGGGGTACTACTTCACCGGGGAAGGATGCCCCCACTGCGCGAGGGTGAATCCGTCCCTCTTCGGCGAATGGCTGGGGGAGTACCCGGGCCTCGTGGTGGTGGAGTACGAGGTGTACGGCCACCCGGAGAACGCGGCGGTGATGGCCGGCTACGGGGTCGGCCTCGGGATCCCGGTCCTCACCTTCGGGAGGAACGCCACCTACACGGGCGATGTCGCCATCCTCCGGGATACCCCCGGGTTCCTCAACGGGACTCCCGGCGGGACCGGGGCCGGGGAGGGGCTGACCTCCCTCGGGTCCCTGGATATCGCAGGGCTTCCCGGCTATCCCGTGGTCTGGGCCGGTGACCGGGTCGCCATCCGGGAGGGCCCCGGGGGCGACAACCGGGTCCTCAGGGGCTTCCTCTCCGGCGGTGATCCCGCCGCCCTCCTCGTGGGTACGGGGTACGAGGACCTCGGCCCCGTCACGGCAGGCCACTCGGGCTTCGAGGCCCGGTTCAACCAGTCCTTCCGGTCAGGGGGCTGGCTCTTCGGGTGGAGCGGCATCGCCCCCGTGGCCACCACCCCGGTCGCCACGGTGACCCCGGGCCCGACTCCCACGGAGACCGCCTGCCCGCCGCCCGTGGAGCTCACGGCGACCAAGATCATGGCCCTCGCCGCGGTGAACGCCATCAACCCCTGCGCCCTCGCCGTCCTCGTGGTCATCCTCCTCGCCATCATCACGGCGAACCCGGGGAAGCGGACGCAGATCCTCTTCGCCGGCCTCGCCTTCGCCCTCTCGGTCTTTGTCTTCTACCTCATCTACGGGCTCATCCTCGTCTCCGTCCTCTCCACCGTCCGGGAGGCAGCCTCCTTCCAATTCCTCCTCACCCGGGCCCTCGGCCTCGTCTCCATCGCCATCGGCCTCTTCCACATCCGGGAGTACTTCACCCCCGGGAAGGATGCCCCGCTGACCGGGATCCCGTCCGGGTGGAAGCCCCGGCTCGGGGAGGCCCTCAACCGGATCACCACCCCCTGGGGGGCGTTCCTCGTGGGGGGTCTCGTCACCCTCTTCCTCCTCCCCTGCAATATCGGCCCGTACATCATCGGCTGCGGGATCCTCGCGGTCTACGGGCCCCTCGTCGCCCTCCCCTACCTCCTCCTCTACAACCTGGTCTTCATCCTCCCCATGCTCATCATCACCGTGGTGGTGTACCTGGGGGTTGCCCGGATCGGGGACGTGAAGGGGTGGCGGGAGGAGAACATCGGGAGGTTCCACCTCATCTCCGGGATCATCATCCTCGTCTTCGGGATCCTCCTCCTCTTCGGCTGGATCTGAGCCCGGCGAGGGGATTCCCCCGGCCCCTATTCTCCGTCTCCCACGAAGAGTTCCACCGGCCGGAAGGCCGAGGCATCGAAGAGGCCCCGGGGGGTGATCCGCAGCTCGGGGATTACCGGCAGGGCGAGGAAGGAGAGGTGCATGAAGGCATGGGGGATGCCCCCGAGGGATGCCACCACCCGGTCGAGCCGGGCGAGGGCCGCCGCCACCTCGTCGTAGGGCAGGGCCGACATGAGCCCCGCGCACCCGAGGGGCAGGGCGGTTACTTCATCACCCTTGACCGCGACCATCCCGCCGTCGGTGGCCGCCACCTCCCGGATGGCCTTCCCGATCTCCCGGTCCGATACCCCTGTCGCAATGATGTTGTGGGCATCGTGGGAGACCGATGAGGCGATGGCCCCGGACGAGAGGCCGAACCCGTGGACGAGCCCCACCCCGGTGCCGCCCCTCCCGTACCGGTCGCAGGCGACGATCTTCAGGATGTCCCGGGAGGTATCCGGGAGCTCCTCCCCGCGGACCGGGTACCTGAGCTGCCTCGTCGCGATCTGGCCCGGGACGAGGCCGATGACCCGGGCTTCCCCGGCGCCCCGGATCCGGAGGGTATCCGGGCCGGGCAGGGTGACGCGGAAGGGGGTGCGGAGCACCGCCGGTGCCCGGTAGGGGATCTCCCCGGCCGGGACCCCCCTCTTCCAGGTCCTCTTCACCCGGAACTCCCTCCCCTCCCCGAGGACACAGAAGTCCGCGAGCCGGCCGGGCGCGAGGGCCCCGCGGTCCGTGAGCCCGAACCGCTCGCAGGGGGAGAGGGTTGCCATCCTGAGGGCGAGGGCAGGGTCCAGGCCGAGCTCCACCGCCCGCCGGATGCAGTCGTCGATGTGCCCGGCCCCCGCGAGGAGGTCGGCGTGCCGGTCGTCGGTGGCAAGGGAGCACCGGGGTGCGGTGCAGGGCGTGACGAGGGGGAGGAGGTCCCCGAGGTTCCGCTCGGTGGACCCCTCCCGGATCATGATGAACATCCCGCGCCGGAGCTTCTCCCGTGCCTCTTCCAGGGCCGTGCATTCATGGTCGCTCTGGAGCCCCGCGAGGATGTACGCGTCCAGGGGCTTCCCGGAGAGGCCGGGGGCATGCCCGTCCCGGATCCGGAAGAGGGAGAGCTTCTCCCGGATTTCAGGGTCACCCGAGAGCACTCCGGGGACGTTCATCATCTCCCCCAGGCCGAGGATCCGGTCCCTGCCCAGGAACTGCCGGAGGTCTGCCGCTGAAAGGATGGCCCCACCGGGGTCCAGGGGAGCCGAGGGGACGCAGGAGGGGAGCATGACGAGGATATCCAGGGGGGTCCGGGCGGCCTCGGCGAGGATGTACTCGATCCCCTGCACCCCCGCGACGTTCGCGATCTCGTGGGGGTCGGCGATCACCGTGGTGGTGCCATGGGGGAGGACCGCCCGGGCGTACTCGGTGGGGACGAGGAGGGAGGACTCGATGTGGACATGGGCGTCGATGAGCCCCGGGACGACCCGGCCCCCCCCGAGGTCATGGGTCTCCCGGCCCCGGTACTCCCCGAGGCCGGTGATCACGCCGCCGGTGACGGCAAAGGCGGTCTCCTCCCAGGAGCAGTCGAAGGGGTTGAAGAGGATGCCGCCCGTAAAGACGGCATCGGCCGGCTCCTCACCCGGCGCCGATGCGGGGACCCGCGTCATGGGATTCCACGGTGATGTCCCGGATGACGCTCGCCCTCCGGGCGTTGTCGATGATGAGGTAGAGGTAGAGCCGGTAGGTCCCCTCCTCCAGGGGGAGGGGGATGGTGAGGGTGCTCGATCCCTGCTCCAGCATGAAGGGAAGGATCTCCCTCGTCACCTCCACCTGCCGGAAGTCCTGGACCCGGTAGGCGCTGACCTGGAAGGCTGCATCCTCCGGCCCGCCGGTGTTCGTCACCTGGACCCGGAGGTTCTCCCCGTCGTACGCGACGCTCCCGATGGAGGCCGCGGAGAGGCAGCCGGGGGAGAGGGCGAGGAAGGCGAGGAGGAGGAGGAGGAGGATCACCGATCTCCCGGTGGACATGAACGAAAGGTTCCGTTCCATGCTTTTTAAAACTATGGGAGGGGGACCCGTGCCGTGTGGATCTCCTTCAGGAAGGCGCAGAGGGCGGGCTCCACGTTCATGCCGGTCCGTGCCGAGATGACATGGACCGGGAAGCCGGGGGTACAGGCCTTCACCCGGTCGGGGGATGCCCCCGGGCAGTCGACCTTGTTCGCCATCACCGCCACGGGGATGCCCCGGGACTTCAGCCACTGGAAGAGGTCGAGGGTGAGCCGGTCCAGCTCCCGGGTGCAGTCCACGATGACGATGGCCCCGTCCATCCCCCGGGAGAGGACCTTCCGGGCGAACTCGAACCGCTCCTGCCCGGGGGTCCCGAAGAGGAAGACGCTCTGGTCCCCGACCCGGACCCGGCCGAAGTCCATGGCGACGGTGGTGGACCCGTCCTCGTTCTCGGCCTCGATGTGGCGTGAGAAGGGGTCGAGGGACCGGATGAAGCTCGACTTTCCGGCGTTGTACGCACCGAAGACTACTATCTTGACCTTCTGCCCGCCCACACCCATACGATACCATGCGCAGCCACCAGATTTAATATTTCCTTTTTGGTGCCCGGGAGAATCCCGTTTATAAGGGGGAAGTCACGGTTTTGCCCTGAAAAAGGGACAGAAAAACGGGGGAAATGAAATAACCCTGCAATAAAAATAGGAAGTATTATAAAGAAGTCTTTCTATCCCCTCGCCCGCGCGGGGGCATGGTCCCTGAGGAGCTGTCCGGGGAGAAGGGGGGATCAGAGGATGTGGTGGTCCACGAGGCACTGGGCCGGCAGCCGGAGCCGGACATGGAGGTTCCTCGCCGGGTAGGTCTCCTCCATCATCTGGAGGGAGCACCGGTTCAGGCTCCCCCCGAGCCGGATATCGGAGAGGTGCTCCTCGTTCTCGTAGAACTCGGTGATGATCTCGGCCGGAGTACCCTCGCCCTTCGCGAGGATGTACTCGGCGAACTTCTTCCCGATGTCCATGGGGATCTCCCAGGGCTCCCCGTCCACCCAGAGGGAGCACCGGTTCACCTCCAGGAGCTCCATGTCCACGAGGGTGATGGAGGTCTCCAGGTCGACCCGGTTCAGGCCGGCCGCCGCCCCGGAGATGAAGTTCTGGAAGATCTCGGTGAAGAGCCGGCGGGTCTGCTCGATGTCGGCGGAGAGGGCCTTCACCGCGAGCTCCCGGGTCTGCTCCGGGATGATCTCCTCCCTCCGTACCCTGTCGACGAGCTCGCTCTGTTCATGGAGGTGCCTGAGCACCTCCTTCAGGTTATCGTAGCGGTTCCAGAACTCCTTCTCCTGGAAGAGGTGGTGGAGGTAGAGATCATTCCCCATTGCCTATCACTTCGCGTCGCTCTGCCGTCCTTCCCCTGCGGCCTTCGCCTTCTGGGAGAGGGTTTCCATGAGCTCCTTCTGCCGGTTACACCGCTCGACCTCGCCCTGGATGGTGATGAAGATGATGGCGAGGGCGGCACCGACCAGGAGGAGGCTCGAGAGGAGCATGACGCCGTCCAGGGCCCGGAAGAAGCCGATGGAGATGGTCCCGAAGGAGGCGAGGTAGAAGGGAACCCAGGTGCGGTGCGCAAAGGTGTCCATGCTTGATCTACCAATTAACTCTCCTAGTATATCAATGAATCGCTTTTAATCTAATGTTTTAATATTACTTTTTCACCAAAAAGGGTATTTTAATGGCTTTTAATGCCAATTCAGTGGCATCCTGCCGGCTCTCCCTCACCTGCCAGACGGTCCAGACGGGAGGGGGGGAAAGAACGGCGGAAGGAGGAGAAATGGATTTATGGTGAGCCCCCCTTGGTTTCTCTATGAAGAAGGGGGACCTCGCGGCGGTTCTCATCGGTCTCTTCCTCGTCATCGTCCTCATGGTGGTCCTCAACCTGCCCGTCTACCGGGCCGGCAGTCCGGCGGCCCCGGTCACCGCCACCGGGATCCCGACCCAGGCCCCGGTCACCACC
>JAJRCS010000112.1 GCA_028678815.1 Methanomicrobiales archaeon
TAAATTTCTCATAATCTTCGGTTTCCCGGTAAGACGGGATGAAGGGAAGAATTCCTACGAGATAACGGAGAAGGGGAACATATGGACGGGGATACCAGAATGCAGCTGCCGGTGAACGACCGCGTGAACGAGCTCGAGAAGAAAGTCCGGGAGATGGAGGCCCTCATCAAGGGGCTGACCAACGAGCTCCTGGACCTGAAGTCCATCGTCGAACGGATGAACAGCCGGATGGAGGAGAAGCGGCCTCCCGTGGTCACCCGGCAGCCGGGGGGCAGGGTCACCGTGGGCCAGAAGGGGCAGCCGGCGGCACCGGTGGACGAGGGGGAGATGGTCCGGATCATGCAGCCCGACGGGACCATGAAGGAGGAGCGGAGGAAGGACTCGGACTACATCGTCGCCTCTGCCCGGTCAGCCCAGGCCCTCCGGAGCAAGGGGAAGGGGGAGTCCTCCAAGGGGGGCAAGGGATCCAGCGCCCTCATCTACGCGGTCGAGGAGGAAGACAAATCCAAGCAGTGAAGATACCGATACCATACGCCTGAACGACAGACCGTGGGGCCTGCCTTGCATATCACCGGGATCGAGATAGATAATTTCAAGTCCTTCGGGCGGAAGACCACCATCCCCTTCTTCGAGCACTTCACCGTCATCTCCGGGCCGAACGGCTCGGGGAAGTCCAACATCATCGACGCCATCCTCTTCTCCCTCGCCCTCTCCTCGTCCCGGACCCTCCGGGCCGAGAAGCTCACCGACCTCATCAACCTGAACACCGGGAAGAACAACGCCGAGGTCGCCATCACCTTCTCCGACGGGACCGTCATCCGGCGCCGGATCCGCCGGACCCCCCACGGGTACTACAGCTACAACTACCTGAACAACCGGCTGTGCAAGCAGACCGATATTACCGAGTTCCTCGCAAAGATCGGGATCAAGCCCGAGGGATACAATGTCGTCATGCAGGGGGACATCACCCGGATCATGGAGATGTCGGACACCGAGCGCCGGAAGATCCTGGACGAGATCGCCGGCGTTGCCGAGTTCGACTCCAAGAAGGACGCCGCCCTCCGGGAGCTCGAGGTGGTCAGGGAGCGGATCGAGCGGGAGGAGCTCATGCTCCACGAACTCGACACCCGGCTCGCGGAGCTCGAGGGCGAGCGGGACCGGGCCGTGGAGTACCGGGGCCTCCTCGACAAGATCCACCATTACGAAGGCTGCAGGTCAGCGGCAGAGCTCCGGGAGCGGGAGAAGGAGCTCCTCGCCCTCCGGGAGCTCTCCGGCGACCAGGGGAAGACCCTCGAGAAGGCGCGGGCGGCCGCTGCCGAGGTCGCGGGGACCATCGCCCGGCTGAACGGGGAGCTCGCGGAGCTCGACCTCCAGATCAACGAGAAGAGCGGCCCGGAGTACCTCGGGCTCGTCTCCACTCTGGAGGGCGAGAAGGGGAAGATCACCCTCTCGGGCCAGACCATCGAGCGCCTCGGGAAGGAGAAGGAGGGGAACCTCGAGGAGATCAACCGGATCTACCTGGACCAGAAGCGGGCCGAGGCGAAGGTCGCCGAGGGGACCCAGGCCATCCGGACCCTCTCCATCGACCGGGCGAACCTCGCCATGGAGGCGGGATCCCTCAGGGGGAAGTTCGAGGTGATGGAGCGGGACGTGAAGTCCCGGACGGCGAACGTCGAGGGTTCCCGGGACCGGCTCTTCCAGCTCCTGGAGGAGGTGGAGAAGGCGAAGGCCGCCCGGGCAGAGGTGATCCACAAGAAGGACCTCCTCATCGAGAAGAGCCGGGGGCGCACCTCCGAGCGGGAGCGGCTCCAGAAGGAGGCCGCGGCCGCCGAGGGGGAGATGGCCGAGAAGGACCAGCAGGTGGCCGAGTGCGGGACCTCCGTCGCGGACCGTGAAGGGGAGAAGCAGGCCCTGGAGCGGGAGCTCGCCGCCGCCGAGGGGAAGCTCTTCGCCCTCCGGGCCGAGGCCGAGCGGCTGGACACCGAGGCGAGGGGGAAGGAGCGGGAGCTCGCCCGGCTCGAGGCCCAGCAGCAGGGCGGGGGCGAGGGGACCGAGCGGGGGCTCGAGGCGGTGAAGGGCCTGGACGGGGTCCACGGGACCATCCGGGAGCTCGGGAAGGCCGGCCCGGAGTACGCCACCGCCCTCTCCGTGGCGGCGGGGGGCCGGATCAGGAACATCGTGGTGGACGACGACCGGGTCGCCGCCGAAGGGATCTCCCTCCTCAAGGAGCAGAAGCTCGGCCGGTTCACCTTCCTCCCCCTGAAGAACTTAAAGAGCGTGAACCTCCCGCCGCTCGAGGCGCGGCCCGGGGTCATCGACTATGCCGTGAACCTCATCCACTACGATCCGGTCTACGCCCCCGCGTTCCGGATCGTCTTCGGCCGGACCGTGGTCGTGGACACCCTGGACCGGGCGCGGAAGCTCCTCGGGAAGTACCGGATGGTAACCCTCGAAGGGGAACTCCTGGAGGAGAGCGGGGCCATGACCGGCGGGTCCCTCAGGAAGGTAAAGGGATTCGGGATCGCCGCCGAGGATGACATCGCCCGGCTCCGGGCCGAGATCCAGGGGCTCGCCGCCGAGGCCGCCGAGGTGAAGGAGGCGGTGAAGGCCGGGGAGGCAAGGACCCAGGAGATGCGGGCCCGGCGGACCGCGCTTGACGAGGAGATGGCCCGGTTCCGGATCCTCTCGGAGGAGTACGGGAAGCGCCGGGAGGCCCTCGTGGAGGAGCGGGTGGCCGCCATCGCGGCCCTCGCGAAGATCGACGAGGAGACCGGCGGCGGCACGAAGGAGCTCGCCGCCTGCGAGGAGGAGCTGGACGGGATGGGCCGGGAGATCAGCCGGCTCTCCGCCGGGGTGGAGGAGCTGAAAAAGACCCTGGACGATGCGGCCCTCCCCGGCATGGTCCAGGAGATGGAGCGGCTCCGGAACGAGGCCGACGAGGTGGAGAAGCGGCTCCGGAACAAGGACGCCGAGATCTCCGGCGCCCAGCAGGAGCGGTCCTATTTCGCAAAAAGGGTCG
>JAJRCS010000130.1 GCA_028678815.1 Methanomicrobiales archaeon
AGGTCTCCCCGCCTCCCGTCGATGAAGGCGGGATCCCCCGACTCCCGGACGGTGCAGGGGAGGCCCAGCTCCCGGACAAGGGCATCGGTCCCGGCATAGGCCTCGGTGAAGTCGGCACCCGGGGGGAGGGAGACCGCCGCCACCTTCTGGAAGGTCTCCTTCCCCTCAACGACGTCCCCGACGGCAAAGACCCGCTGGGGGAGCTCCCGGTGCCGGTTGCCCTGGAGGGTCTCGAGGAGGAGGGGGAGGATGTCGGTCCGGATGACCGTGTGCTCCTCGCTGATGGGGTACTTCACGTGGAGGGCCGAGGGCCGGGGCGGCCTCTGCATCCAGGTGAAGAGGACCCGCTCGTTCGTGAGGGTGAAGGGGATCACCTCGAGGTACCCCATGCCGGTGAAGATGGCCCTCACCGTCTCCCCGAGGGCGGTGGCCGGGTGCTTTGCCCCGATGGTGAAGACCCGGGGGAGGGCCGGGGTGAACCGGTCGTACCCGTACGCGATGGCCACGTCCTCGTAGATGTCCCAGTCATGCATGATGTCGGCCCGGTAGCAGGGTACCCGGACCCGGACCCGGTCACCGTCGAGGGGCGTCGCGCCGAAGCGCATCTTCCCCAGGAGCTCGGCCATGGAGGCCGGCGTGAGGGGGATGCCGATGAGCCGGGAGCAGGCCGATGCCGAGACGACCCGCTCGGCGGGGGAGAGGTCCGGGCAGGGGGTCCCGTCGATGGCGACGCTCTCGATCCGGGCACCGGTCTCGGCGAGGGCGGTGCAGAGGATCCGGACCGCGGTCATCACCGCCTTCCGGTCGGTCCCGGTCGTGTCGAGGAGGATGTTCCTCGTGTTCCCCGTCACCCGGGTGAGCTCGCCGTTGATGATGGGGGGGAAGGAGAGGACCTCGTTCCCCGAGTCCACGATGAGGGGGAACCGGGGGAGGTCCCGGACGAGGTGGGCGTAGTCCCTCCCCTTCGGGTGCTCCGTGAGGATCTCCTCCATGGTCATGGGCCGGTCGTAGTCGAGGGGCACGAAGGAGCGGGAGCGCTCAGAGGCGAGGTACCGGAAGGGGGGCTTCACGGTGTCCAGGTCATGGACCCCGATGGCCACCTTGCCCCGGCCCCGGCCCACGGCCCAGTGGAGCGCCTCCTGGAGGCCCATGAGGCTCTCGATGGCCGGCTCGCCGAGGTCCAGGCCCCGGATCACCGCGGTCCCGAGGTACGGGCGGATGGTGGCGAGGCCGGGGTCCACGGAGAAGGCCATGCCGGACGGGGTGACCGGGTACTCCCGGAGGCCCGTTTCGAGGGAGAGGAAGCCCCGGAGGGCGTGGGCGACCCCCTCGGTGGAGAAGAGATCCGGCCGGTCGGGGAAGAACTCCGCGTCGGCATGGTCCTCCTCCATCCGCTCGAGCTCGCACCCGATCATGGGGAGCCTCGGGAGGATGGCATCGCGGTCTGCCCCGACGAGCTGTTCCAGGTACTGGTAGTTGAGCTTGATGATCGGCACCGGGCCTCACCCTTCTCTTCTCAACTATCCGCTGGTTCCCTCATAATGCCAGCGGATTTCCCCCCGGTCCCGGACAGGCTCATTCCTTCAGGAAGACCGTGATCCGCCTCGTGAGGGACCGGTGCACCCGCTGCCGGTGGACCTGGAGCACCCGGAAGAAGGATCCTCCGATTTCCCCGATCTCCCGGTTCGTGACCACCACCGCCCTCCGCCCGGGCCGGAGGACCCGGTGGATCTCCCCGAGGGCCCGGGGATAGAGCTGGTCGAGGCTCCGGTTTCGGATCCAGGAGGACTGGCCGTACGGGAGGTCGGTGACCACGGCATCGAGGGCGGAGGAGCGGAGGGGGAGGGCCGTGGCATCGGCGAGGAAAAGCGGGACCTCCGGGAAGTTCAGCCGGCACCCGGCGACCATGGCAGGGTCCGCGTCGCTCCCCAGCGGGCGGGCACCGAGGAGCCCTGCCTCCCCGAGGATCCCGCCCGTCCCGCAGAAGGGGTCGTACAGGCTCTCTCCCCCGCGGACGAGGGAGAGGTTTACCACCGCCCGGGCGGTCCGGGGGAGCATCACCCCCGGGTGGAAGAAGGGCCGGGTCGAGGGCCTCCTCAGGTCATAGCTCCCCCGGTCGATCCGGAGGAGCACCCGGCCGAGGTAGATCCGGTCGCCGGAGAGGATGGCCCGGAACTCGATCTCCGGATGGTCGAGGGAGACCGGGCCGTGGATGTGGGTTCCCATGAGCCGCTCGAGGGAGGAGACCGGTTCCCTGACCATGGATCCGGCGACCTTCTTCACCCGCGCCGCGAAGGGCCGGCCGGGGGTGAGGGCGAGGTCCCGGAGGAGGGAGGCGAGCTCCTCCCCGGAGGCACCGGTGGAGCCGAGCTCCTCGAGGACCGCGTGGGTGAGGGCGAGCCGGGCGGCTGCACCCGGGTCGGGGCACTCTGCCACCGCGACCTGGGGCTTCGCCTCGAGGACCCTCCCCACGCAGTCCAGCTCTGCGGCCGGGAGGGTCGGGTGCTCGCCGGAGAGCTCGAAGATGAGCCGCATCCTTCCTCGTTCACCTTGGGGTGGGCAGGGAGATAAACCACCTGATGGGCGGAACGGCCCATCGCAAGGGAGATGAACGCGGGAGAAGGGTACCTATTCATGGCAGA
>JAJRCS010000137.1 GCA_028678815.1 Methanomicrobiales archaeon
CCAGATGCTCGCCATCGCGGCGGTCCTCCGGGACCTGGGGATGAGGGTGCCCCCGGTGGCGACGACGGTCTTCGTGCGGGACGACCCCTCGGCCGGCTTCGCCTCCACGGCGGAGATGATCGGTGCCCGGGTCTGGTACGTCGACCCGGGCTTCGGGGACCTCGGGCATGCGGGCCTCGCCCGGTACTGCATCGGCGAGGTGAAGGAGGGAATCGGGGCCGGTGGGGCGATGTTCCTCGCCCGGGTCCTGGGGAAGAGCGAGGAGGAGATCCGGGGGGCCGTCCTCTCCACGGTCTCCTCATACTGACAACATTCTAATGAACGGAGGGCGAAAGTACTTCCCATGCGCCCCCTCTACGTGGTGAACAACTACGGGCAGTTCAACCACCTGATCCTCCGGAGCCTCCGGGACCTGGGCATCCCGGCCGAGCTCGTGCCGAACACGACCCCGCCCGGGGAGATCGCGGCAGGGTGCCGGGGGGTCATCCTCGGGGGCGGACCCACCATGGACCGGGCAGGGAACTGCAGCCTGTACCTGGACCTCGGGCTCCCGGTCCTCGGCATCTGCCTCGGCATGCAGGCCATGGCCCTCGCCCGGGGAGGGGCGGTCTCACCCGGGTCCATGGGGGGGTACGGCCTCGTGGAGGTGGAGGTTGTGGAGCCCGACGATATTCTCTCCGGCTACCCCCGGCTCAACCAGGTGTGGGCGTCCCACATGGACGAGGTGACGAAGCTCCCCGACGGCTTCACCCTCCTCGCGAGCTCCCGGATCTGCTGGATCGAGGCCATGGCCAATCCGGAGGAGCGCCTCTACGGGGTCCAGTGGCATCCCGAGGTGAGCCACACGGTGAACGGCCGGCTCACCTTCGAGAACTTCGACCGGATCTGCCGCGAGGGCTGAGAGTCCGGACCGGATCTATGCAGGCCGCCCGGAAGAATCCTGACACCCGTGAACTGGCTGCCTGGATCAGGAGCATCGGCTTCTCCTGCCGGCGGTGCGGCGCCTGCTGCCGCCCCGGGGGGGGTGACTCGGGCATCGTCTTTCTCTCCCACGACGAGGTTGAGGCCCTGGTTGCCTCCGGCGCGGGGGCATGGGACGAGGTCGCTGCACCGTACCCGGACTTCGTCTCCACCCCGAACGGGTCCGCCGTCACCTTCGGCTGGTGCCTCCGTCACGAGAACGGGCGTTGCAGGTTCATCGGTGAAGAGGGCTGCACCCGGTACAGCTGCCGGCCCTGGATCTGCAGGACCTACCCCTTCGCCCTGGTGGAAGGGGAGCTCGTCGTCTCCGAATGCCCGGGCCTCGGGATGCCCGTCTCCCCCGGGGAGGCCCTGCTCATCGCGGAGGATCTCCTCGACAGGGCCCGGCACGAGGCAGAGGACGAGGAGCGGGTGAGGGCGTCCTTTGCCTCGGCCCGGGTCCCGCCCGGGAAGCGGTGCGTGGTGGACGCATCCGGCATGAGGATCCTCGGGGACTAAGGCCCCCCGGGGGTGGCGGAGGGCCCTGGCACCCGTCCAGAGGGGCCCCTCTCCCCCCCGGACGCTCCCGGCTCCCTGCGGGACCCGGGAACCCGCGGAAGCCTCATGTAACCCCTTGATCAAACCGTCGTGTATGAACCTTGGCACGACCATCATCAAGGGGAGGCGCTCCGTCCGGAGCTACCGGGATACCGAGATACCGGAGGAGGCCATCCGGGACGCCCTCGAGTGCGCCCGGCAGGCCCCGACGGCCATGAACGCCCAGCCCTGGCTCATCGGGGTCATCCGGGAGAAGGAGACCCTGGCCCGGATCGCGGCCCTCACCGACCACGGGAAGTTCATCGGGGACGCCCGGATCTGCTTCGCCATCTTCGGGGAGAAGAAGGCCGTGTACTACCTGGAGGACTGCTCCTGCGCCACCATGAACCTTATCCTCGGCCTCTGGGCATACGGCGTCGGGAGCTGCTGGGTTGCCGGGGACAAGAAGCCCTACGCGGGCGCCGTGCGGGAGCTCCTCGGGGTCCCGGAGAGCCACACCCTGGTCTCCCTCGTCCCGGCCGGTTTCCCGGCGGAGATGGCCGCCCCGCAGAAGAAGGACATGAGGTCCATCAGCTTCTCAGAGCGGTTCGTCCCCCGGTAGGGTGCTCTGCTCGGCCGGGCACCAGGGGCAGATGGAGGTCTCGACGTCGTCCTCCTTCTCCCTCACCGGGCAGTAGTAGGTCCCGTCCCGCTCCTCCACGAGGAGGCCGCCCGGGAAGGGGGTGCCGACCGGGTGGCCGGGGAGCTCGCAGACGAAGATGGTGAAGGCGGCGATGAGGTAGTAGAGGAAGACGAGCCGGGGGTCCCCCTCCTCCTCCCCGTCCCGGTCCGGGATCCCGAGGAGCAGGTCGCAGAACTCCCCGACCTTCCCGTCAGGGGGACCGTGGTACTCGTCGAACCTGCCCTTCCGGTGACCCGCCACGATGGCATGGTGGGTCCCGAAGAGGTGCTCCATCATCTTCGGCTGGAGCCTCGCCCGGTAGCCGGGGGGGACATGCCGGAGGTCATGCTCCACCGAGGCCCGGAGCTGGAGGAGATCGTGGAGGGAGTAGGTCGCGACCTCACCTGCGATGATGGCGGCGAGGGCCTCCTTCGAGGGGGCACGCCTCATCCTCGCCGAGAGGGCCGCGATCCGGGTGCGGAGGGATTCCGGTTCCATGGCAGGCTCTCTTCCCGGGTTCTCTCCGGTGTATGGGCCCTCCCCGGCATTGAACCTTCCGCGCCTGCCGGATCCCGTCCCGAGGGGCCCCTACCCCCCGGGACGATCCCGGCATGGCCCCGAGGGGCCCCAATCCCCCCGGGGCAGCCCCGGCTCCTTCGGACCCGGGTCTCCCTTCGGGACCCGGGATCCCAGCAATCCTTATCCCTTTTCTCCCCCCACCCCATGGTATGAGCCCGGCCGGGAGGAGAGGCAGGCAGGGGCAGGCAGCGGAGGGGATCCCGGGGAGGCCCGTCCTCCAGGTCGCCCTCGACCTCCTCGAGCTGGATCGGGCCGTCGTCATCGCCCGTGAGGCCATCTCCGGCGGGGCCGACTGGGTGGAGGCAGGGACCCCCCTCATCAAGAGCGCCGGCATGGAGGCCGTCCGCCGGCTCAGGGAGGAGTTCCCGGGCCGGGAGATCGTGGCCGACATGAAGGTTGCGGACACGGGGACCCTGGAGGTGGAGATGGCGGCGAAGTCCGGGGCGGGCATCGTCTGCATCCTTGCCACGGCGGACGACGAGGTGGTCAGGGAGGCGGTCCGGGCGAAGCACCTCTACGGGGTGAGGATCATGGCCGACCTCATCAACTCCCCCGACCCCGTCAGCCGGGCGGTGAGGCTCGAGGAGCTGGGGGTGGACATCATCGCGGCCCACGCCGGGATCGACCAGCAGATGGTGGGAATTACCTCCGTGGACCTGGTGAAGGACCTGGCCGGGAAGGTCTCCATCCCCATCGCCGTGGCAGGGGGGCTCGATGCAGATTCGGC
>JAJRCS010000237.1 GCA_028678815.1 Methanomicrobiales archaeon
GAGGCCGACCCGCCCTCCCCCGACCCGCCCTTGCGAGACGCCGGGCGGGTGCCCGGCCGGGGTAGGGCCGGTACCCGTCGCGGCCGGGGCACCCGGCGAAACCCGCCTTGGACTAAACCGCTCCGCTGTCGCTGCGCGGTAGGGAAGAAGAAGGCCGGCAGTCCTCTGCGCTCCTGGGTGCGCTCCTGGCGCTTGCGGTCCCGGTGGAGGCGTCCTGGGCGGGGTGCCACCACACCTCAGGCAAATAGGGTGCAGACGGCAACTTGGGCATGGAGAGAAAATGACTCCTTCCGCCGACTGGGCGATCGTAACTCGCCCGGGCATTTTTCAACGCTTCAACGGAAGGAGTGCAACATGACACCTTTGCGTCAGAGGATGATCGATGACATGCGAATTCGCAACCTCGCTCCCCGGACGATCGAGAGCTACGTCAATAAGGTCGCCCTGTTCGCCCGGCATTTCGGTAAGTCTCCGGACCTTCTCGGACCCGAGGAAATCCGCACGTTCCTCCTCGGACTCCTCAATGCTGGACGGGATCGCAGCACGCTCGTGCAGTACGTGTCCGCACTGCGGTTTCTCTACAACATCACGCTGGGGCGAGCATGGCAGGCCCAGGTCCTTCCCTTCCCGAAGAAAGAAAGACGCCTTCCCGTCGTGCTGAGCCCCCAGGAGGTTGGCGCTTTTCTGAAGGCTCTTGATAGCCTCAAGAAGCGCACGTTCTTCCTGACGGTGTACGCGACGGGGCTTCGCCTCCGCGAGTGCACGCACCTCCTCCCAAGCGACATCGACAGCAAGCGAATGGTGGTGCGGGTGCGCCAGGGAAAGGGCAGGAAAGACCGTTACGTGCCCCTGTCTCCGAAGCTCTTGACGGCTCTCCGGCAGTACTGGAAGGCCGCACGCCCCAAGACGCACATCTTCGAAGGATCCAAGACCGGCCTTCCGCTCTGCAAAGAGACCGTGGAAGACTGGTGCGCTCCGGCTTGCAGGAAGGCCGGGATTTCCAAGCACGTCACGCCTCATACGTTGCGGCACTGCTTTGCAACGCACCTCTTGGAGCGAGGCACGGACCTCAGGACCATCCAAATCTTGATGGGCCACAGGAGCCTCAGCACCACGGCGATTTACCTCCACGTGGCAGCCATCGCGCCCCAGAGCAGCAAGAAATGTGCTGATCTCCTCGAAGGGATCTTCGGCAACTGATGGACGGACATCGGCCCGAGGTGGCCGATGTCTTCCGGGAGTTCCAAGCGCAGTATCTGGACCAGTGGCCCGCCTCCGTGCAGCAGCGGCGGGTCTTGCAGAACATCATGCTCTGCAAGACTTCCGCTCTCGGGGGCCACAGGGCGAAGTGCGATCAGTGCGGCCACGAGGAGTTTTTCTATAACTCCTGCGGCGACCGCCATTGCCCGAAATGCCAGGCGGCGGCCAGAGCCAAGTGGCTCGCTGATCGCGCTTCGGAGGTCCTGGGCACGCTGTACTTCCATGTGGTCTTCACACTTCCGGAAGCTCTCGGCCCCCTCGCTCTTCAGAACAAGGTCGTCGTCTACGGGCTCCTGTTCCGCGCCGCAGCCGAGACTCTCATCCGGATCGCCAAGGACCCCAAGCACCTTGGTGCTCAGGTGGGTTTCCTGTCCTTGCTGCACACTTGGGGCCAGACCCTCCAGCACCACCCCCATGTCCACTGCGTGGTCCCCGGGGGAGGTCTATCCCCCGATCGTACCCGCTGGATCCCGGCCCGGGACTCGTTCTTCCTACCGGTTCGGGTCCTCAGCCGGGTCTTCCGCGGGAAGTTCCTCGCGTACCTCCGCTGCGCCTTCGATGAGGGCCGAATCAAACTCCACGGCGCGCTGTCCGAACTCCGAGAGGACTGCCAGTGGCGTGCATTTCTCCGGCAGCTTTCAAGCACCGAATGGGTCGTGTACTCGAAGCCTCCCTTTGGCTCTGCGGAGCGGGTGCTCAAGTACCTCGCGCGCTACACCCACCGGGTAGCCATCTCCAACAAGCGCCTGGTCTCCTTCCAGGACGGCAAGGTCACCTTCCGGTACAAGGACTACCGCTGCGGATCACTCCAGCGGACCATGACCCTGGAGGCCACCGAGTTTATGCGCCGCTTTCTGCAGCACGTACTCCCCCCATCCTTCCACCGTATCCGATACTACGGGTTTCTTGGCAACCGAGGCCGCCGGGAGAACCTGGCTCTGGCAAGAAGCCTTCTCGCTCCTGGGGTCTCTCAGGCCCCGGCCTCCGATCCCAGGACCACCGAGGAACTGACGGAGCAGTCCGAGGCCCAAATTCACACGCCGCCTAAGGACCAGCTTTGCCCTGTCTGCAAGAAGGGCCACATGCTCATCGTGGAGACCTTCGATCCGCCCGTCACCCCCGTGCGCGCCTTGCAACCCTGGGATACCTCATAGCCAGACCCTGACCATGGCCAAAGCACCCACAACAGATCATTTACCACCAAGGGCCCGCACGGCGGCCAGCGGCCCCTGTACGTCTGGAGATTCTCAACTCCACTTGAATTCTCTTACGCGCCCCTTCATCCCTGACCCCCCGATCATTCCTGAGCCCTCCGGGCTCCCCTGCCCCGTGCCTCCGCCGCCCATTCCCTTAGCCCAAAGCACAACGGGCTCTCCAATACAATCCCCATAGCGCCGCCTGACAGCGGAGCGCTTTAGCCCAAGACGTTCTATCCAGCCTGCTCGCACCAAGTTGCGCGCGCCTCCTCGTGTCCTGTCTGCGAGCAGCCTGGATCAGAACGCTCTTCCTTCGGCGGGTCGCCGGGTCCGGGGAGGGCCTGCCTCCCCCGCCAAGAAGGATGGCGTGGTACCAAACCCGGGTGTAACCCGGTTTTGAACCACGCCCAGGCTCCTGGTTGAGAATCGGTGCGGCAGCCGTGTGCCGCGGTATCACAGAAACGC
>JAJRCS010000182.1 GCA_028678815.1 Methanomicrobiales archaeon
GATACTGCGGCGGGAGGGCGGTGGATAGTGTCTGATCCCCCTGATTCCTGACAAGGGAAAGCCGACGGGATCATCCCCCGTGTCGGGCGGAAGAAGGAAAAAGGCATCCGCATGGGGATTCGTGGAAACAGGAGCATTCCCGGGGAGTTTTCTCATCCTACAAAGTATATGTAGCATTCCCGCGTACCACGAGATGGAGCAGATCCGATGGCAGGCGGGAGCATTGCGGGAAGGGTGACGGCGGCCGTGACGGCCTTCCGGGAGAGCGATCACCAGGCCGTCGCCTTCGCCCGGGAGATTCTCTGGGTGGTCGCGGTGGTGGCGGGGATCGCCCTCCTCCTCTTCCTCCTCTGCGGGACCTGGCCGGCCGTCGTGGCCGTGGAGTCCGAGAGCATGCTCCCGAACATGCATGTGAACGACCTGGTCTTCCTCGTGGAGAAGGACCGGTTCGGGGAGCTCCAGAGCTTCGAGACCGGCAGGGATACCGGCTACATGAAGTTCGGGAACTACGGCGATGTCATCATCTACCGGCCGAACGGCGCCTCGGAGATCCACCCCATCATCCACCGTGCCATGGCCTACCGGGACGAGGCATGGTTCGATGCAAACCTCCCGGGCCAGGCCTCCCACGGCGGGTACCTGACCAGGGGTGACCATAACCAGCTCTATGACCAGCAGTCCTCCATCCAGGGGATCGGCCCCATCGAGCCGGTGAAGGAGGAGTGGATCGTGGGGAAGGCGCTCTTCTCGGTCCCCCTCCTCGGCTATCCCACCCTCCACTACCCCGAGTTCGCCGCGGTGGTCATCATCCTCCTCATCATCCACGAGCTCTACGTCTCCCGGGCTGAAGGCGATGAGAAGAAGGGGAAGGAGAAGGAGAAGGAGAAGAAGAAGGGGAAGAGGTGAGGATCGTGGCCGGGATCCGGGTTCTCCTGAGGGACGTGGCAGGCGGCCACCGGCTCACGGAGGGGGAGGCCCTCCGGCTCATGGGGGCAACCGGCCGGGACGTCTGGGCGGTGGCGGAGTGCGCCGACCGGCTGCGGGAGGAGCGGGTCGGCGAGGCGGTCACCTACGTCCGGAACCAGAACCTGAACGTGACGAACATCTGCGTGAACTCCTGCGGGTTCTGCGGGTTCTCCCGGAAGAAGGGGGACCCGGATACCTACTTCCTCGATAAAGCAGCGGTCCAGGAGAAGGCCGCGAGGACGAAGGAACGGAGGGTGACGGAGATCTGCACGGTGAGCGGCCTCCACCCGGACTTCACCGCTGACTCCTACGTGAATATCCTCACCTGGATCCGGGAGGCGGTGCCCGGCATCCACCTCCATGCGAGTAACCCCATGGAGGTGGCCTACGGGGCGGCCCGGAGCGGTATCTCCACGGCCGAGATGGCGGCGAGGCTGAAGGAGGCCGGGCTCGGGTCCATGTGCGGGACCGCCGCCGAGATCCTCGTGGACCGGGTGAGATCGGTGATCTGCCCGGGGAAGATCGACACGGCGACCTGGGAACGGATCATCCGGGAGGTCCACGGGCTCGGCATCCCCACGACGGCGACCATCATGTACGGCCACTGCGAGACCGTGGCAGACCGGGTCCGGCACCTCGCCATCCTCCGGTCCATCCAGGACGATACCGGGGGCTTCACGGAGTTCGTGCCCCTCTCCTTCATCCACATGGAAACCCCGATCTACCGGAAGGGGCTCGCGGCCCCCGGGGCGACCGGGAGGGAGGATCTCCTCCTCATCGCGGTCTCGCGGCTCTTCCTCGACAACATCCCCCACATCCAGTCCTCCTGGGTGAAGCTCGGGAAGAAGCTCGCCCAGCTCGCCCTCATCGCCGGGGCCGATGACCTGGGCGGGACGATGTTCGAGGAGTCCATCTCGAAGGGTGCAGGGGCCAAGGACACCGAGTACCTGGACCCGGCGGAGATGGAGCGGATGGCGGGGGACCTCGGGCGGCCCCTCCGGCAGAGGACGACCCTCTACACCCTGCTGTGATACCCTAATCCTCCGGCCTGAGGAGGTCCACGATCCTCTGGCCGATCTTCTCCGCGGCCTGGACCGCGACCTTATCGTCGAGAACCTCCCCCGCGAGGTAGGCCTTCCCGAGGACGTGGCCGAGGTACGAGAATTCGTGGGAGCTGAAGAACCCCTCCATGGTCTGGAGGGCCCGCTTCCCCCCCTTGTCGGCGTGCACGGCCACTCCCACCGCCCTCCGGCCCGCAAGCCGCCGGTCATGGTACAGGGAGTAGGTCCGGTCGATGAAGTTCTTCGTCTGCCCGTTCACGTCGTAGTAGTAGGTCGGGCTTCCCAGGACGAGGACCTCGCAGGCGAGGACCTTCTCGATGACCCTGTGCCAGTCATCGTTCTTTATGATGCAGGAACGCTCCTCCTTGCAGTTCTCGCACCCGATGCAGGGTTTGATCACCTTGTCCGCGAGGGTGATGTACTGGGTCTTGATCCCCGAGTCCTTCACATGGTCGAGGACGAGGCGGACAAGCTTTGCGGTATTCCCTTCCTTGCGCATGGAGCCGGAGATTCCCACTACCTGCATAGGCACTCCCATCTAACCTCCTGAACCTTACCCCTTAATGTGTTTTACGCTTAAGCGGAAAACACATTGGAGAGACCGACCGAAGGGAGGTATCGACTTAATGAGGGTTGTGCTCCTGGGGGCGAGGCCGAGGGACGACATGGCATCCATGACCTCCTCCAGGGGGTCGGCGGTGCGGTGGAAGAGGTGGCTCCTGCAGCCGCAGTCGCCCGAGCCGAAGGAAGGGACCGCCGCCCCCCCGAAGGCCCGGGCCAGGGAGCACTCCAGGTCCCCATCGCACGGCCCGCAGGCAATGTGCCGGAGGGTGAAGAAGGGCGAGAGGAGGAGGTAGTCCACGTGCCACCGGGGGGGCCGGTCCCTCGCCCGGGAAAGGCGGAGGTGCCGCCTCACCCGGGCGAACCCGCCCGGGCCCCGGGCAGACCCGATGTAGACGTGCCAGCCCCTCCTGAACCGGGCCTCCCCGAGGCCGCCGACCGGGAGGGTGCAGGCAGGGTTCGAGAAGACGAGGGCGTAGATCCCCTTAGCCGTGGATCTCCCCGACGGCTTTGAGCGCTGCGGCGACATGCCGGGTTCCCCCCTCCCGGACGGGTTCACCATGGCCCGGGTACACCCCCCTGACGGCGAAGCCCGAGAGCTTCCTCAGGGACAGCCTGAGGGCAGGCAGGCTGCCGCCCGGGAGGTCGAACCTCCCGAAGGACCCGTGGGTGAAGATGGTGTCCCCGGAGATGAGCACCTCCTCCCCCTCGTGGTAGAGGCAGATGGACCCGGGGGTATGGCCCGGGGTGTGGATGACCGTGAGATCCCCCACCCGGTCTCCCTCGGCGAGGAGCCGGTCCACGTTCACCGGGGCGGTCTTCTCGCCGAAGAGCATGGCCGAGGAGAGGAGGTCGTTCGAGAGGCCGGGAGCGTCCTCCCGGTGGATGGAGATCTTCGCCCCGGTAATGGCCCGGATCTCGGTGATATGGGCGGTATGGTCGAAGTGGCAGTGGGTGAGG
>JAJRCS010000032.1 GCA_028678815.1 Methanomicrobiales archaeon
TCGTCACCGAGCGGGACGTGATGAAGGTCCTCTCCGCCGAGAAGAGCCCGGCCCTCGTGGAGGAGGTGATGTCCACGGCCCTCAAGGTGACCGGGCCCGAGACCCCCATCGGGGACGCGACCCGGGAGATGATCACCCACCGGTTCAGGCGCCTCCCCGTGGTGAAGGACGATGTCCTCTACGGGATCATCACGGCCACGGACATCATGAAGTACCTCGGGACCGGGCAGGTCTTCCAGCGGATGGTCACGGGGAACGTGGCCGAGGTGATGGCCCTCCCGGTCCGGACCCTCGTCTCGGGGAACCTCCATACCACCGACCCGAAGAAGAACGTGAACGAGGCGGCCCGGGAGATGCTCGCCCGGAACGTCGGGGCCCTCCCGGTCATCGAGGACGCCCGGCTCGTGGGGCTTGTCACCGAGTTCGACCTCGTGAAGGCCTTTCTCCGGAGGTAAGGGATGATCGCATCAGACATCATGTCATCGCCCGTCTACGTGGTGGGGCCCCAGGAGAACGTGGCCCATGCCCGACGGCTCATGCTCTCCCATAAGATCTCACGGCTCCCGGTCCTCGACGGGGACCGGCTCGTGGGGATCATCACGAAGAAGGACCTGGCCTACCGGCTCCGGCAGTCTGACCCGATCTGGAGGAGACGTCCCATTGACAAGATCCCGGTCCATGTCCTCATGGTCCCGGATCCCGTATCGGTCACCGCGGATGCGCGGGTCGCTGATATCGCCGCCCTCATGGTGGCGCGGGACTTCTCGGGCCTCCCGGTCATCGACGGGAAGAAGCTCGTCGGGATGGTCACGAAGACCGACCTCCTCAGGTCGGCCTCGGTCCACAACCTCAGCCTCCCCGTCTCGGCCCTCATGACAGAGGCCGTCACCGTGAACCGCTACCACTCCCTGGACCATGTTATCAGCCTCATGAGCGAGCGGCATGAGCCCCTCGTGGTGGTGAATGACGACGGTGGCCTTGCCGGGATCATCACCGAGAGCAACCTCGCGTTCTACAAGTACAATACCGATACCAGCGCGGGACTCCCGGTGAAGGATGTGAAGATGCTGCGAAAGGGGGAGTCCGGGGGAAGGAAACGGTTCAGGTACGTGGTTGAGGTCCATGCGGTCGCAGAGGACATCATGTCCGGGCCGGTCATCACCCTCAAAAAGGACGACCCTGTCTCGGCTGCCGTTACCCTCATGCAGGAGAACCATGTCCACTCGGTGGTGGTGACCGACGGGATGAACCTCGCCGGTATCGTGAAGAGGGACGACATCATCCGTGAGGTGGCAAAATGAAGAACATAGCAACGGTCAAGGATGTGATGACCCGGGCCGCGTCCATCGCGAAGTCGGCCTTCATCACCGAGGCGCTCGGGAAGATGCTCAACGAGGGCGTCGATCCGCTCATCGTCACGAACAACGGCGAGGTCATCGGGACCATCTCGAGAAGGAGCATCGCCGAGATCCTCGGGTCCAAGAAGAACGCACAGATCTCCCCCACGAAGATCCACGTGGCGAGCCACGTGCAGGACAACTTCACGAGCGTGTACCCCGACCAGTCCGTGGATATCCTCGTGCCCCTCCTCCAGGCCTCCAAGGTCGTGGTGGTCCTCGACGAGAACCACCGGCTCATCGGCAAGATCGGGTACGCCGACCTCCTGAAGGTCATGAAGCCCGTGACCCCTATCAGCCGGCTCATGGAGAAGGCGTACACCATCCAGGCGGACGAGCGTGTCGTCCACCTGAGGCGGAGGATGCTCGACGACGGCATCAACCGGTTCGTGGTCACCTCGAACGGCTCCATCGTCGGGATCGTCACCGAGACGGACGTCGCGACCTCCCTCGCGAGCTTCCGGGAGATGGTGGAGACCAAGCACCAGGACGCCCGGATCCGGAACCTCATCGTCCAGGACATCATGTCCGCCCCGGTGATCGCGGCCGAGCAGACCGTCGCGGTCACCGCCGCCGTGGACCTCATGCTCGGGAAGGGGATCTCGGCCCTCCCCATCACCGACTCGGGGCAGCTCGCCGGCCTCCTCACCCTCGAGGCCCTGGTCAGGGCGCTCTGAGAATACCTCCTTTTTTCCCGGCAACTCTCCCCGGGAGAGTTGGATCTCCCCTTCACCCCGCAGCCCGGCCTGACCGCGGTCGCCCCCGCGATAAAATCGGAACCTTCTTATCCAAAATATTCATTATTAATCATGTTAAATAGGGATCCCTCTCCTGATCCCGGTGTGATTCCCATGCAGCTCTTCGGCATGCCGGCTGAAAAGGGGAGGTGGGTGCTCATCCTCCTGGGGATGGTCATCAACCTCTGCCTCGGGAGTATCTACTCCTGGTCCGTCTTCGTCACCCCCCTCACGAACTACTTCGTGCAGGAGCTCGGCCAGACCGTCACCGCAAACGACGTGCTCCTGCCCTTCTCGGTCTTCCTCGCCTCCTTCGCCATCGCGATGCCCCTCACGGGGAGGTTCATCGAGTCCCACGGGCCGAGGAACGTGACCATCGCGGGCGGGATCCTCACCGGCCTCGGCTGGCTCCTCGCCTCCACCGCGACCTCGGTCTCGATGCTCTACATCGTGTACGGGGTCATCGGGGGCATCGGGGTCGGGATCGCCTACGGCGTCCCCGTCGCCGTGGCCGCCCGGTGGTTCCCCGACCGGCGGGGCCTCGCCGTGGGGCTCACCCTCCTCGGCTTCGGCTTCTCGGCCTTCTTCACGGCGAACGTCGCGGGCTGGCTCATCGGTGCCTACGGCGTGATGCAGACCTTCCGGATCTTCGGGATCGCGTTTCTCGTCCTCATCACCCTCCTCGCCCTGCCCCTGGTCTTCCCCCCGAAGGACTGGAAGCCGGCCGGCTGGACCCCCCCTGCACCGAAGGCCGGTGAGGCCCGGTGCGAGTTCAACCGGAGCGAGATGGTACGGACCTCCTCCTTCTATGCCCTCTGGATCTGCTACTTCATCGGGTGCCTTGCGGGGCTCATGGCCATCGGGATCGCAAAGCCGGTGGGAACCGAGGTGGTGGGGATCGGCTCGGCCCTCGCGACGATGCTCGTCGGGGTCTTCGCCATCTTCAACGGCGGCGGGAGGCCGGTCTTCGGGGCCCTCACGGACCGGATCAACCCGAGGAACACGGCCCTCCTCTCCTTTGCCCTCATCGCCCTCGGGTCCCTCCTCATGTGGCAGCTCCCCACGGTCCCCGTGTACATCCTCGCCTTCGCCCTCCTCTGGGGGTGCCTCGGCGGCTGGCTCGCCATCGCCCCGACGGCCACGGCCTCGTACTTCGGGACCTGCGACTACCCGAGATGCTACGGGGTGGTATTCCTCGCCTACGGGGCCGGGGCCATCGCCGGCCCGCAGCTCGCGGGCTTCATCCGGACCTCCACGGGCTCCTACCTCGGGGTCTTTCCCTGGGTGGCGGCCCTCGCCGTTGCCGGCCTGGCCATCGCCCTCCTCTTCCTGAAGCCGCCCCGGGTGCCCGGGAAGGCGGCCTGAACGCCGCTCCCCCGGAATCCCTGCCGCCGGGGGCAGGGATCCGGGAGGTGGGGATCACCATCCCCACCTTTCCCCAACCCTTTTTATCCTCCCGGCGCAACGATGAGGGGAGAAGCTATGAAGCCCACGCAGCCCGTCGTTCCCTCGGAGAACGTAGGAGAGCTCCTCGCCGGCATGTCGAAGACCGGGTTCCAGGGGAGGCGGCTCGGGGAGTCCGTGGAGGTCTGGGCGGGCATGATCCGGGACCCGGACTGCACCATCCTCCTGGGTCTCTCGGGGGCGATGATCCCCGCGGGGATGCAGCGGGTCCTCATGGAGCTCGCGGGCCGGAACTTCTTCGACGTCCTCGTCTCCACGGGGGCGAACATCTTCCATGACAGCTGCGAGCACCTGGGGATCAGGCACTACCAGGGGCAGCATCATGCCGACGATGCCGAGCTCTTCTCCCGGGGCATCGACCGGATCCATGACATCTATGCGTACGAGAAGGAGTTCCGGGCCGTGGACCGCCGGATTGCAGACTTCGGAAAGACCATCGCACCCTTCCGGGGTTCCTCGCGGGAGTTCATCGAGCGCTGGGGGAGGCAGCTCCGGAAGGACGCCCCCCAGGCGAGATCCCTCGTCACCACCTGCGTGGAGAAGGGGATCCCGGTCTTCATCCCCGCCCTCGCAGACTCCTCCATCGGGATCGGCCTCGTGATGGCCCGCCGGGACGGGGTGGATGTAGAGGTGGACCAGATCGCAGACGTGGACGAGATCACCGGCATGGTGGAGGGATCCCGGAGAACCGGCGTCGTGTACATCGGCGGCGGGGTCCCCAAGAACTTCATCCAGCAGACCCAGGTCATCGCCTCCATCCATGACCAGGACCATGGCGGGCATGACTATGCCATCCAGTACACCACCGACGCACCCCACTGGGGGGGCCTCTCGGGGTGCACCTTCGAGGAGGCGGTCTCCTGGGGGAAGGAGTCCCCGACCGCGGCGAAGGTCCAGGTCTTCTGCGATGCCACCATTGCCCTCCCCCTCGTCACCTCGGCCCTCATCGCGAGGGGCGAGAAGCGGGCGAAGGGGAGGTAAGGGCGAGGTTTCTTACGAACCCTCTGGTTCGCGACCGCG
>JAJRCS010000070.1 GCA_028678815.1 Methanomicrobiales archaeon
CCTCTGTTCCGTCAGGCAATCATCCCACCGGTAACCCGTTCTCCCTCGCGATCTCCGTGAAGGCCGAGGCGAGGTGCCCGCACTGCCGCCTCGTGAGGCCGTAGGTGTTGAACTTCCAGACCTTCGTCGCACCGGGGATGACTCCGCCGATGCCCCGCTCCCCGAGGGCGCTCGTGAAGAAATACCCTCTCTTCTTATGGGTTTGGGCGACCCGGTCGAAGGAGTCCCTCGTGTCCACCCGGGTGAGGGTGTGCCTCCTCGGCTCCTCCGAGAGGATCCCTGTTCCCCCGATGGACCGGAGGGCATCGGTGACGATCTTCCCGTTCGCGAGCTCCTCCTGCCAGTGGTTCACCCGTTCCTTCACCGCCGGGAAGGAGGCCATCATCCCCATGATGGTCGCGCCCATGAGGGTGCAGCCGAGGAGCTCCACCTCCTTCACCCCGAACTGCCGCTGGGTGAGGTCGCCCTTCGCCTGCGTCGTCCGGAAGAGCTCCCCTGCGCACTCCTTCGTGGTGGCAAGCACCCCGGAGGGGGCCGGGGAGGCCATGCTCTTGTGCCCCGAGCCGACGACGAAGTCCACCCCGAGCTCCGTCCCGTCGACGGGGAGGATGCCCACCGTGTACGCCCCGTTGTAGAGGACCCGGATGTCATGGGCATGGGCGGCCTTCGCGATCTCCCGCACCTCGTGCTCGTTGCCGAACTGGTAATCGAAGTGGTCGACGAAGAGGAGGGCGGGGGGCCGCCCGAACTCCCGGGTCACCTCCTCGATCCGGGCAGCGGCGGCCTCGCCCGTGATCCGGTTCTTCCCGTCCTTCGGGATCTCCCGGGGGATCCCCCCCGCGGCCTCCACGGCGAGGAAGCTCGTGTAATGGGAGAGGGCGGTGAGGAGGACCGGGTCTCCCTTCCCGACGAAGGTGCCGGTGACGGCCTGGAAGCCCCGCCGGGCGCCCGGCATGACCCGGGCCTCGTCCATGTGCACGAACCGGGCAAGGTCCCGGTGGAAGGCGTCGATGGGGGGCTTCTTGATCTGGTCCAGGCGGAAGGGCTTCCGGCAGTTATCGCAGACCGAGTACCCGTCGCCATAGGCGATGACGGCCTTCATGGCCTCGGGGGTGAGCCTCCCCCCGGCCTGGATGGGATCGATGTTGATGGCGAGCTCCTCGAGCTCCCGGACCTCGATATCCCCCGTGCACCTCATCGGAGCAGCTCCTCCTCGAGGATCCCGATCTGCTGCTTCAGGTCCGCGAGGCCCTTCCTGACCGCCTCCCTCTCCTCCCCGGAGAGCTCGTGGGAGGGGGCCGTCCGCCGGAGGATCACCCGGATGTCCGTGAGGGTGAAGAGGCCCTGGAAGACGGCATCGACAGCTCTTCGCGACATACTCCTCGCATACAACTATCAGGGGACGAGTATAGATAGCTGGTGATCGGGGGTCCCCCTCATCTTCGCGCCGCCTGCACGAGTTCTATAAGGGCCGGGGGATGATTCCATGGCAGGGGAGAGATGAGACTCGTCCACATCGGTGACAGCCACCTGGGCCTCTCGCAGTTCAGCCGCCTCGCGGAGGACGGCGGGAACCTGCGGGAGCAGCTCATCTACCGGAACTTCCTCGACGGTATCGATGCGATCCTCCGGGCCCGGCCCGATGCCGTGGTCCATGCCGGGGACCTCTTCCACTCGGTCCGGCCCAAGACCCCCGCCTACACCACCGCCCTCGAGGCCCTCTCGCGCCTGGGGGAAGCCGGGATCCCGTTCCTCGTCATCGCCGGCAACCATGACATGATGAAGTCGCGGTACACCACCTCCCCCTTCGAGGTCCTCGAGTACCACAGCAGCCCCATTCATGCCGGTTACCGGTACAGGTACGAATCCGTCGACCTGGGTGACACGCGGTTCCACCTCATCCCCAACCTCCTGCAACCCGACCAGTACCGGGAGGAGTTCGACCGGGTCGAGCTCCTCCGGGGCGGGAAGAACGTGCTCGTCACCCACGGGCTCGCGAGCACCCTCCATGACTACCGGCTCGGAACGGTCATGGAGCACGAGATCGACACGACGATGCTCTCGCCGGGCTTCGACTACATCGCCCTCGGGCATTTCCATGGCCAGAGGCAGGTCGCCGACAATGCCTGGTACAGCGGCTCCCAGGAGTACCTGACGTATGCCGAGATCGCTGATACCAAGGGCGGCCTCCTCGTCGACCTGGACCGGCAGGTTGTCGGGCACCTGGACCTCCCCGGGACCCCCATGGTTGACCTCGGCGAACTGGCCTGTGCAGACCTCTCACCCCGGGAGGTGGGGGAGCAGATAGCGGAGAGGGCAATACAGGCAGCAGCAGGATCTCAGCAACCACCACTGGCCCTGATCACTCTCACGGGAGCCGATAGGCATGTGCTGCAGGCCATCGATCCCTCCCTCCGCCAGGATGCGGGATCGCAGCTCCTGAACCTGAAGATCGCGGCCCGGTCGGACACCGCGGGCACGCCCCTCACCGACCGGCGGGATCTCACCGGGGTGGACTACATCAGGCTCTTCGGGGAATACCTCGAGGGGAGGGGCCTT
>JAJRCS010000078.1 GCA_028678815.1 Methanomicrobiales archaeon
GCCTCTGGCAGGCGGGGTACGGGAACCTGGGGATGATGTTCCCCATGGTCTCCCACCCCGAGGAGTTCATCCTCGCAAAGAAGATGATGGCAGGGTGGGGGGTGGACGTCGGGAACGTCACCCTCGGGATCATGGTGGAGATCCCGGCGAGCGCCATCCTCATCGAGGACTTCATCAGGGCGGGGATCCGGTTCGCCTCCTTCGGGACGAACGACCTGGTCCAGTACTCCCTCGCCGTCGACCGGAACAACGAGAACGTGGCCTCCATGTACAGGCCCAGGCACCCGGCGGTGCTGAAGATCATTGATGACACCATCCGGGTCTGCCGGCGCCACGGGGTGGAATGCTCCATCTGCGGCCAGGCGGGATCCGACCCGGAGATGGCGGAGTGGCTCGTGGAGCACGGGATCTCGAGCCTCTCGGCAAACATCGATGCCGTGGCGAAGATCCGGGACCGGGTAGCGAGGACCGAACAGAGGATGATCCTCGAGGCCGCCCGAAGCATCCATGCGCGAGAAGGGGTGTAGCCGGGAGGAGCTCTTCTCCTTCCTCGCCCGGAAGCGGGGGGAGGACCTCGGGTACGGGAGGATCCTCTCCTCCATGTGCACCCGTCCCCACCCGGTCGGCGTGGAGGCCGAGGCGCTCTTTGCCGGGACGAACCTCGGGGACCCGGGGCTCTTCCCGGGCACGGCGGGGATCGAGCGGCTCCTCGTGGAGCGGCTCGGGGAGCTCCTCCACTGCCGGGAGGCCTGCGGGTATGCCACCTCGGGGGGAACCGAGTCCAACCTCCAGGTCCTCCGGATGGCGAGGGGGCTCGCCGGCGTCAGGGACCCGAACGTGGTCATCCCCGAATCGGCCCACTTCTCCTTTGAGAAGGCCTGCGATATTTTAAACATCGGGATCCGGCCGGCCCCCCTCGACCGGAACCTCCGGATGGATCCCGGGAAGGCGGAGGAGCTCATCGACCGGAACACCGTCTGCCTCGTGGGGATCGCGGGCACCACGGAGTACGGGATGGTGGACCCCATCCGGGCCCTCTCCGATATCGCCGTGGACCGGGGCATCTTCCTCCACGTGGACGCAGCCTTCGGGGGCCTCGTCATTCCCTTTCTCCCGGAGCCCGTCCCCTTCGACTTCTCCCTCCCGGGGGTCTCCTCCATCTCGGTGGACCCCCACAAGATGGGGATGTCCCCCATCCCGGCGGGAGCGCTCCTCGTCCGGGAGGAACGGATGCTCGCGCCCCTCTCGGTGGCGACCCCGTACCTGACCGTGAGGAACGTGTACACCCTCACGGGCACCCGGCCCGGGGGCCCCGTCGCCGGGGCCTTCGCCGTCCTCGAGTACCTCGGCCGGGAGGGGATGCGCTCCCTCGTGCGGGGGTGCATGGCGAACACCGCCCGGCTCATCGCCGGCCTGGAGACCCTCGGCATCCCGAGGGCAGTGAGCCCGGACGTGAACGTCGCCACCTTCACCTGCGGGGAGACCCCGCCGGGGTGGCAGGTCTCCCGGACCCGGCTGGGCCACCTCCGGATCGTCTGCATGCCCCACGTGAGCCGGGACCAGGTGGAGGCCTTCATCGCTGCCATGGGTGAGCTCCATGCCTGAGTTCCTCCCCCTCCCGGCACCCCGTGGTCCCCGGGTCGGCCGGTGGCAGGTGCAGATTGCCCGGTGATCTCTCCCGGCTGATCGGGGAACTCAGGGGCCGGGGGGCGAAGCGGGTCGCCCTCCAGTTTCCCGAAGGCCTGAAACGGAGGGCCCCGGAGACGGCCCTCGCGCTGAAGGAGGCGGGCTTCGAGGTCATCGTGAGCGGAGATCCCTGCTACGGCGCCTGCGATCTCCCCCTCCCGGCCATGGCCCTCGCCGACGTCCTTGTTCACGTCGGGCACGCCCCCGTGGACGACCGCCCGGGGATCATCTACGACCTCCACCCCCTGGACTTCGACGTGGAGTCCCTCGGGCCGGCCATCCCCCTCCTCTCGGGGAAGCGGGTCGGCCTCGTCACCACCGCCCAGCACCTCCATCTCCTCGACCGGATGGTGGAGTTCCTGGAGGAGAAAGGGATCGAGGCGGTGATCGCGGGGGGGAGCGGGAGGGCAAGGTACCCGGGGCAGGTCCTCGGGTGCTCCTTCTCCAATGCCCGGGCGACCGGCTGCAGTGAGATCCTCTACGTGGGGACCGGCCTCTTCCACCCCGAGGGGATCCAGCTCGCCACGGGGGTAAGGGTCATCGCCCTCGACCCGTACCTGGGGACGGCCACCGAGGTCTCCGCGGACCGGCTGAAGCGGCGCCGGTTCGCCCTCATCGAGAAGGCCCGGGGGGCGGAGCGGATCGGGATCCTCGTCTCGACGAAGAGCGGCCAGGGGCGCCCCGCCCTCGCCCGGCGCCTCGCCGGCCTCTCCGGTCATGCGGTCCTGGTCGCCCTCTGCGAGGTCTCCCCCGACGCGCTCCTGAACCTCGGCTTCGACTGCTACGTGAACACCGCCTGCCCGCGCCTCGCCTATGACGACCAGCTCCGGTTCCCCGTCCCGGTTCTCTCACCCCCGGAGTTCGAGATCCTCTGCGGGGCCCGGTCCTGGGAGGAGTTCACCATCGACGAGTGGGACCCCCGATGAGGCTCCGGACCCTCGAGATGGCCCTCGAAGGGCTGGAGGGGTTCGGGAGGCCGGACCCCCGGATCGAGCAGTACGTCACCCCCGCGCCCCTCGCCGCCCGGCTCCTCCACCATGCCCACCTCCTGGGGGATATCGAAGGAAAGCGGGTCTGCGACCTCGGGTGCGGGACCGGTATCCTCGCCTGCGGTGCCGCCCTCCTCGGGGCCGGGCGGGTGACCGGGGTGGAGCTCGACCCGGATGCCCTCGCGGCGGCGAAACGGAACGCGGCCCGGCTCGGGGCGGAGATCACCCTCGTCCGGGGGGATGTCCGGGATCCCGGGCTCGTCGGGGGCCTGGGGTCCTTTGACACGGTGGTCATGAATCCCCCCTTTGGCGCCCAGGACCCCCACGCGGACCGCCCCTTCGTGGACGCCGCCCTCGCCCTCGCCCCGGTCGTCTACGGGATCTTCAATGCGGGCTCCCTCCCCTTCCTCGGGGCATACACGGAAGGGAGGGCGGAGCTCGGGTTCGCCATCGCGGGAACCCTTCCCCTGAAGCGGACCCTCCCCTTCCACCGGCGCGAGGTGGTTGAGATCGAGGTGGAGGTCGTCCGGATGCGGAGATTGTCAGGATGACGGACAACCGCACCATCGCCGGCCTCTCCGCTGCCCACCTGGTCATCGACCTCTACGGGCCGGCGCTCCCCGCCATCATGTCCTTCCTCATCCTCACCTACGGGTACTCGTACTTCGCCGCCGGGCTCCTCGTCACGGTGTACAACGTCATCTCCTCCATCGCCCAGCCCGGCATCGGCTGGATCCATGACCGGAAGGGCATGCAGCTCCCGCCGGCCCTCTCCATCCTTGTCGCCGGGGTCTTCATCTCCCTCCTCGGGATCGCCCCCGGCTTCGGGGCCATGCTCACCTTCTGCGGCATCGCGGCCCTCGGGCATGCCGCCTTCCACCCGGTCGCCCTCTCCCTGACCGGCCGGGAGTCCACGGATGCGAACCGGGGCCGGGTCCTCTCGTACTTCGTCGTGGGGGGGAACCTCGGCTTCGCCCTCGGCCCCCTCGCCGCGGGGGCCGCCATCGGGATCCTCGGGGAGGAGGGGATCCTTCTCATGGCAATCCCGGCCATCGCCATGGCCGTCGCCCTCCCCCTCCTCCTCCCGGGCGGGGGCCGGGACCCTGCCCCCACCTCGCACGGGGGGAGCCCCGCGGCACCGTCCCCTGCCATCGCGTGGATGCCCGTCGCCATCCTCGTGGCCGCGGCCTCCCTCCGATCCATGGTGATCTTCGGGTCCATCGCCTACCTCCCCACGTACCTCGCCGAGGGCGGCCTCGGGCTCATCGCGGCAAACACCCTCCTCACCGTGATGCTCCTCGTCGGGGTCTGCGGGCAGGTGGCGGGCGGGGCCCTCTCGGACCGGTCGGGCCGGAAGGAGACCATCCTCGCGGGCATGGCCGGGACCGCGGTCTTCCTCGCCGGGTTCCTCCTCCTCCCCGGCCCCGCGGCCCTCCTCTCCCTCATGCTCTTCGGGTTCTCCCTCTGGTCGAGCTTCTCGGTGACCCTCGCCATCGCCCACGAGCTCCTCCCCGGGCACCTCGGCCTCGCCTCGGGCCTCCTCCTCGGGTTTTCCATGGGGGTGGGAGGCCTCGGGGTCGCCGTCATCGGCGCCCTCGGGGATGCCATCGGCCTCTCGGCCGCCCTCTGGGCCCTCCTCGGGATCACCCTCCTCGCCATCCCCCTCTTCGCCGTCCTCCCCTACCCGTGGCGGGCGCGGAGGGGGCCCTGACCGGAAGGGGTCCGGGGCCGGGCCGGACGCATAATCTTTTCATACGCTGAGAGCTGATTCCTGTCCATGGTCTCCCGGTTCCGGCGCTACAGGCAGATCGCGGACGTGCTCGTGAAGTACGGCTTCGGG
>JAJRCS010000010.1 GCA_028678815.1 Methanomicrobiales archaeon
CGTGCTTCAGGCAGACCCCGCAGAGGGAGACCCCGGCGATGAAGGCCCCGACGATCCCCGAGAGCCCCACGAGCTCGGCGCACATGGCATAGAGAAAGGCGATCATCATGGCGAAGATGAAGAGGAACTCGGGGTACTTCCGGACAATGGGCTTTTCATCGAGGTGCTCGAGGAGGGGTTTCAGGTACCTCGCCCCGGCGTAGCCTCCGATCCCGAGGAAGAGGGCAGCTTTTATGATGACGAGGGCAAAGGCGGCCGCCGAGACCGATCCCTCCACGAACTCGGTCGAGAGGGAGAGGGCAAGGAGGCCGAGCACGTCATCGATGACCGCCGCACCGATGATGGCCCTTGCGGCCGGGGTCTTCAGCCTGCCGAGCTCCCGGAGCACGTTCGCCGTGATGGCGATGGAGGTCGCGGTGAGGGCCGTCCCGATGAAGACGGCCTCGGCCGTGGGAAAGCCAAAGAGGAGGGCGGTGGCGTACCCGCCTATCCACGGGACGATGACCCCGACGAGGGCGATGACCACGTAGCGGGGGTTCAGGACATCGCTGAAGTTGAACTCGAAGCCGATGACGAAGAGGAGGATGATGGCCCCCATGGTGGCGAGGCTCGCCACGAAGTCGGTGTACGTGATGAGGCCGAGCACGCTCGGCCCGACAACGAGCCCGAGGAGGATCTCCCCCACCACCGCCGACTGGTTGATCCGGGAGGCGAGGAGGTAGCCCCCGAGGGCGACGAAGAGGAGGAGGCTCACCTGGAACTCGATGGACGAGAGGATTTCCTCCATGCGGGATGCGTCTCTGGCTGCCCCTATAAATAGCCCGGTGGCATGGCCCGGCCGGGTATGGTGATGCCCCTCCCCCCCTTCCGGGAGATCCGCACCGGCGTGACTCCCGGGCCACCCTTCACCTCCCTTCCCGCTCTCTGAGAATCCGTCGCCGGCAGAGACTCCCGGGCGTTTTCACCGGGGGCCCGGCACCTTTATGCCCGCCGGTACAGATATCACTCCGATCTCGGGGTGAACCCTTCATGGACGAGGAGCAGAGGCGGGAACGCATCTTCAGGTACTACCCGGAGGACTTCGGGGAGCCCCCGGTGAAGGTCCTCCACATGGACCTCACCTTCGACGTCTACGACGACCATACCCGGGTCACCTCCCTCCTCACCGCCCGGACCCTCGACCGGTCCCTCCAGTACCTCCCCCTCAATGCAAAGGACCTGGAGATCATCTCCGTCACCGCGGAGGGGAGACGGGTCACCGCGGACTACCGGAAGGCCGACGCGAAGCTCTGCCTCTCCTTCCAGCCCCGGGTACCCCCGGGGACCGAGTTCACCGTCCGGACGGAGACCCTCTGCCGGCCCACGAGAAACATCCTGGAGGGGCTCTACTACGACGAAACCCCGCCCGGTGCGCCGCCCACCCAGATCACCCAGTGCCAGCAGTGGGGATTCCAGCGCCTCGTCCCCTGCATCGACGACATGACCGCGAAGTGCACGTACCTGACCACGATTGTCGCGGATACCAGGTACACCCACATCATCTCCAACGGGGACATCGTCGAGCCCAGGCACCCGGTCGGGGAGGGCCGGGACCGGATCCGCTACGCGAACATGGTCACCCCCATGGCCCCGTACCTCTTCTTCCTCGGGGTGGGGACCTACGCGGCCTTCGAGCTGCAGTGCGAGTACCCCGACGGGAAGACCTTCCTCCTCGTGCTCCTCGTCCCGCCGGGCTCGGACCCTGCCCCCGCCCGGGACGCCCTCGGGATCCTCCACGACGCGGTCATCTGGGTGTACCTCTTCACCGGCCCCGGGCAGTACCGGGACCCGGTGATCCGGAAGGAGATCTTCCGGCTCGTGCAGGAACGCGAGGCCCTGAAGGCTGCCGGCGGCGACCCCCGGCGGATCACGGACCTCCGGACCCTCCTGAAGGACTATACGTCCCGGATCACCACGGGATATCAGTACACCGGGACCGTCTACCGGGAGATCGGGATGCAGAACTCCGATTTCGGCGGGATGGAGAACGTCGGGAATACCACCATCACCACGAACCGGATCATGCCCTTCCCCCGCATGACGGACCCGGCCTGGGACTACCTCTTCCGGGTAAAGGTCCACGAGTTCTACCACAACCTGAACGGCTCCGAGGTGACCGGGCGGTCCCCCTTCGAGCTCTGGCTGAACGAGGCGGTGGCCGTCTTCGTCGAGAACCAGGACCATGCCTTCCTTTTCGGGGCCGACTACAACCGGCTCCAGACCGCCCTCACCCTCCTCTCCCCCGAGGGCGGCACCCTCGCCCTGGACTCGGGCGCCATGGCCATGCCCATCGAGCCCGACGGCTTCAATGACCCGAACGACCTCATCACCGCCGTCACCTACGTGAAGGCCCCCGAGTTCGTCCGGATGGTCGAGACCCTCATGGGGAGGGAGGCCTTCGCCCGGGCCCTCCACCTTTACCACAGCCGGTTCCGGCACGGGAACGCCTCACGGGCCGACTGGATCGCCTGCATGGAGGAGGTGGGGAAGCAGGACTTCTCGGGGATGTCCGAGGTGTGGCTGAAGGAGACCGGCTACCCGGTCGTCACCGTGGACCAGGCCTACGACGAGGCCACCCGGACCTGCACCCTCTCCCTCCAGGCCACCCGGTCGAAGAGCGGGAAGAGCTGGGAGTTCCCCTTCTCCTGGGCCCTGATGGGACAGAAGGGGGAAGTGCTCGCCGAAGGGATGCACCACGTCCGGACCGACCGGGAAGTGATCACCGTGAGCGGGGTGGACCGGCCGGCCTACGCCTCCCTGAACCGGGGGTACTCCTTCTACGGGAAGGTGCTCTCCCGTCCCGGCGAGGATGCCCTCTACCTCCAGGCCCGGACCGACCCCGACGCGGTG
>JAJRCS010000044.1 GCA_028678815.1 Methanomicrobiales archaeon
CTCCACGAGGGCCCCCGTCTCCTCGTGGACGAGCCGGAGGACCTCCGGGAGGGGCCGGAGGTACGACTCGGAGGACTGCCAGCCGGTCATGAGCTCCGCGGCCGGGTTCATGAAGCTGATCTGCCCCTCGGGGTTCGTGGTGACGATCCCGTCGGAGATGGCCATGAGGGTCTCGAGGAACCACTCCCCCTTCTCCCGCTCCCGCTTCTCCCGCCGGTGCTTGTAGATGGCCATCTCGAGGGTGGTCTTCAGCTCGGTGTCGGTGAAGGGCTTGATGAGGTACCCGTAGGGCTCGGTGATCTTCGCCCGCTCCACGGTCCGCTCGTCCGAGTACGCGGTGAGGTACACGATGGGGATGTGGAGGTCCCCCGAGATCGCCTCCCCGGCCTCGATCCCGTCCATCTCCCCCTTGAGCCGGATGTCCATGAGGACGAGATCGGGATGGACCTTCGCCGCCCGCTCTACCGCCTCCTCCCCGGTGGAGACGATCCCGGCCACCTGGTACCCGAGCTCCTGGAGGCTCTCTGCGAGGACCTTTGCGATGACAAAGTCGTCCTCCACGATGAGGATGTTGGCTTTGGCCACGGTGAAAAACCCCTTTACTTCTTCATTTCTGGAAACCTGATGATAAAGCTTGTACCCTTCCCCTTCCCCGTCTCGATGGAGCCCCCCAGCTGGTTCACGGCGAGGCCGTGGACGAGCCGGAGGCCGAGGGTCTCGGTCTTTTCCAGGTCGAGGTCCGGCGGGAGGCCGACCCCGTCGTCCCGGATCTCCATTTCGAAGCCCTTCCCCTCCTCCCTCTTCACCCGGATGCAGATCTTCCCCCCTCTCCCCTCGGGGAAGGCGTACTTCAGGGAGTTGCTCACGAGCTCGTTGATGATGAGGGAACAGGGAAGTGCGGTGTCGATGTCGAGGGCGATGTCCCGCACCTCCATCTGGAGGGCAACCCCGGCAGACCGTTCCTCGTACGAGCGGAAGAGGTACTGGATGAGCCGGGTGAGGTACTCGGCGAGGTCGATGGTGCCGAAGGACCGGGACTGGTAGAGCTTCTCGTGGATGAGGGCCATGGTCTTGATCCGGTGCTCGCTGTCCCGGAACATCTCAAGGATCTGCCGGTCCTTCGTCTTCTTGGACTGGAGGACGAGGAGGGCGGAGACCACCTGCATGTTGTTCTTCACCCGGTGGTGGATCTCCCGGAGCAGGTTCTCCTTCTCGAGGAGGGAGGCCCGGATCTGGGCCTCGGCCCTCTTGAGGATGGTGATGTCGATGCAGACCGAGACGGCGGCCTTCACCTTTCCCGCCTCGTCCCTCAGCGGGTACATGTTGAGGAGGGCAGGGAACTGCTCCCCGTTCTTCCGGACGAGGGTGATCTCCCCCGAGTACTCCACCTGCTTCCTCTTCATCTTCCGGTGGATCTCCGCGAGCAGGTCGAGTTCCTCGGGGGGATAGAGGAGGGCGAGCTTCTCGCCCACGATATCCCCCTTCCAGTACATGAAGATCCCCTCTGCGCCCGGGCTGAAGTCCAGGATCCGGCTCTCCCTGCCCCGGAGATCAGAGGTCACGAAGCCGACGTTCTGTGCGGCATCGAAGATGGCCGAGAGCCGGCGTTCCCGCTCGGTGAGCTCCCGGTCCCGGGAGAGGCTCATCTTCATGGCCCGGAGAAAGATGGCCAGGAGGCGCCCCTCCCGCTCCCGGAAGGCGATCTCTCTCCCCTTCTTCTCCGTGATGTCCCGGTAGGTGTCAAGCCGGCACCCCTGGAACGGGAGGTCCTCCAGGACCCGGCTCGAGAAGGAGTACCACCTCTGCCCGCCGGGGTGGGAGAGGGGGAACTCCAGCCCGCCCCCGTCCCCGCCCGAGGAGAGGAGGCCCGTGATCCCCCTCTTCCTCTCGTCCTTCCCGGGGAGGAGGGGCCCGATGCTCCCGTCGATGTACTCCCCGATGGCCCTGCCCCGGGCGGCCTCCCCGGGGATACCCGTGAGCCGCTCCATGGGCGCGTTCACGAGGAGAATCCGTCCCGACCCGTCGGTGATGATGATGCCCTCGTCGAGCAGATCGAGGATCTTTTCGGCATCCTCCCCCCGGGCCGGTCCCTTCTCCCGGGGTGTACCCCTCGTCAACGCAGCCCCCCATGGTCATATGTGGCGGAGATGCCCATAAAAGGAACGCCCGCAGGCCTGCCCCCAGCCAGGCGCCCCACCCCCCTTGTCCTCTGCCCGCTGCCCCCCCGCCCCCCATGATCCACCAGGGAGCCCGGAAGGAAGAGCTCATGCCGCCCGCGTGGCGGGGTGAGGAAGGGAGCCGGGAGGCCAGGGGGATGCCCGAACGGGCCCCCATCCTGCCCGCCCGGCCGGAGGGGGGGATCCCCCCGGGAACCTGGGGAAGTTATCATGTTTCTATTAACCTTTCTTGGTGCGCATCAGAGGATAATAATATCGTGAAATTTACTCAAACAAGAATTAATCAGAAATATAGAATAAGAAATCTTTATATACGAGTGGAGTGATATAGATTGTCTTGCAGAGAACGATATCCGGGAGTCTCTCTCTGGTTATCGGGATGAAGATCAGGTATGATGTTCCCATACGAGATCGAAAATCTTCTGAACATGGATGGACTGCAGGACATGGATGAGATTCTGGACCGGCTTCTGAAGGTCAGGGATATCTCCCGCGAGAAGGTGCGGGACCTCGGGTTTGATATCAGGTCCGTAGACCTGGACAACCTCCCTTCAGAGATGGACAAGGAGAAGGTCTACTGGATCTCCTTTTACAAGAACCTCTTCAACTTCATCAGCATCCCCCTCTTCGTGAACGGTGTCATCGACCAGCAGGAGATCGCGAGCATCCGGTTCGACGAGCACTGCAAGCACGACATCGCGGAGATCCTGACGAGCATCGAGATGGAGGCCTCCTGATCCCTTCCCCTCCCCATCCTCCTTCATTCATACTCCACAAGAGATACCATACCTTTTTGCCGTGACCCCGCCCCCGACGGGAGCAGGCCGTTCCCCTCCAGGTCACAACGTTTAAATCCGTTCCCCGGTAACTGTTAGTTTACTCCGCAAGGAGGGTG
>JAJRCS010000074.1 GCA_028678815.1 Methanomicrobiales archaeon
TTCGTTTCCGCGGGCCCGGGCGCGGTGACGGCAGCACTGCCTCCCTTCCTCTTCCTGTAATACCGGTATCCCATGTACGCGAGGATACCGATGATGATGACGGGGATGAGGGCGAAGACGAGGACGATGATGGCCGAGATCATCCCGAAGAAGGCCGCGATCCCCTCGTTGATGGCCGTGACGATGTTGTAGCCGGTCTCACCGCCCACGGGCTCGGGCTCCTGGAGGTTCACGGTGATGGTGGAGAGGTCGATCTGGCTGTCCAGGTACCGGAGCTGCCCCTCGATCCGGTTAATCTCCAGGGTGATCCGGTCGATCTGCTCCTGGATATCGATGATATCCTCCACCTTCTCGGCCTTGTCCATGAGCCGGTAGTAGTTTTCCAGCTGGTTGTGGTACGACTCGTTCTGGATGGTGAGGTCAATGTACTGCTCGGTCACGTCGGAGCGCTGCTCCGAGGTGGAGAGGACCTTCCCGAGTGGTGCAAGGGCCGCCATGACGGGATCAAACTGCTGGGCAGGGATCCGGATCATCACGTAGCCGGTCTTCCGGTCGTTCTGGCCGGTATAGACGTTTGAGGAGGAGACGTACCCGCCGTTCGATTCGGCGATCTGCCTGACCTCATCGAGGGCAGGGGGTACCTCGGGGACCTCGATGGTGACCTGCCCGGTCTTGATGATCTTGGTCTCCACCACCTGGCCCGCGTTGGACCCTGCCCCCATGGCCTGGTCGGCGGCGATCTTCGACGAGGGGGCATAGGTCGGCACGGGTACGGGCATACCATAGCTCAGCCCTCCGTCCCTCGATACGGTCTCCATGGACGACCGGGTGTTCTGGCCGAGGTTCAGGCACCCTGCCGTGAGGAGGGCGGCGGCGATGATGAACACCACTGCGATATGCATGGAACGGGACATGGAGGAAGGGTAAGCCCTTGGTACATAAAGTATTTCTGTAGGTGACGAAATTTTTCGTAATAATGGCAAGAGGAGGCAATAAACTGGGTATCTTCCCTGTCCGGAATCAGTCCCTCTCCGGAACCCATACCTTTAAAAGTTCTCCCCCCGGATTTTGTACTATGCAGAGGATCCCCCGGGCCGTGGTCCTTGTTGCCCTGGTCCTCACTCTCGCCCTCGCCGCAGGGTGCACCCGGGAGGTCCCCGCGACGGGATCCCTCGAGATCACCTCGACACCGGCCGGGCGGGAGGTGCAGGTCATCCTGGACGGGAACTACCAGGGGGTCACCCCCCTCCTCCTCTCCAACCTCTCGGAGGGATCCCACCTCCTCCAGCTCATCTCCCCGGGCTATGCCGAGCGGGTCGAGGTGGTCACCATCGGCACCGGCCAGAAGCTCCAGATAGCGGCCGACTACCCGCCCCTCCCGACCCCGACCCCCGTGACACCCACGCCCCAGCCGACCTGGACACCCACGACCCCGACCACGAAGCCCACCGACCTGCCTGTGACCCCCCTCGAGCCGGGATCGCTCTACGTCACCTCCTTCCCCTCGGGGGCGAACATCTTCCTCGACGGTACCGCGTACGGGTTAACTCCCAGGCTCATCGAGGACCTCGAACCGGGCTCGTACGAGCTCCGTCTCTCTTTGGTGGGATGGAAGGACTACAGGGTGGTCATCGCGGTGAGCCCCGGGCAGACGGCCCGGGAACACGGTACCCTGCGGTCCTGATCCCATGGCCGGAAAGAGCAGGGTCCTCTTCGTGTGCGGCCGGAACGCCGCCCGGTCCCAGATGGCGGAGGGATACCTCCGGGCTCTCTACGGAAGTACCTACGAGGCGGCGAGCGCCGGCCTCTCCTCCTCCCGGCTGAGCCGGACCGCCGTGCGGGTCATGGCCGAGGCCGGCATCGATATCTCCTCCCACCGGTCGAAGCCCGTCGGGGAGTTCGCCGCGGCGGAGTTCGACATCGTGGCCACCCTCTGCGACGAGGCAGGCTGCATGCCCCGCTCCCTCCTCCCGGCGGCGGGGCGGTACCTCCACTGGTCCTTCCCCGATCCCGCCGGCTTCACGGGGACCGGGGAGGAGGTCCTCGCGGGCTACCGGGAGATCCGGGACCGGATAGGGGCTTGGGTGCGTGAGGAGTTCGGGCCGGGCGGCACCCGCACCCTGCGGGGTGATGATCCGTCACTTCCCGGGCCTGTATCGCCAAAAGACGTAAAAGGTGAGACGCTCAAAACTAGGTGACCACGAATGGTGCGTTCAGTTCTCCTCCTCTTCTCCGATCCCGACGGCTTCTTCCGGCGCGACCCGAAGGAATGGGAAGGCCTCGCGATCCCGGCCGCCCTCGTCCTCGCGGCAGGGATCCTCGCGGCCATCACCGGTTACCTCGTCAGCGGGGTGATCGCCGGGTTGTTCCCCGAGGATCTCCAGGGGGTCTCGGGCATAGCCCCCTTCATGGGGGTGATGAGCGCCGGCGGGGCCCTCCTCGGGTCCATCTTCATGTGGCTCGTCTACACGGCGATCTTCTTTGTCATCTCCCTCTTCTTCATGGGGAAGGGGGGCTTCAGGCGGGTGCTGGCGGGAGTCGGGTACGGGTTCCTCCCCACCATCATCGGGAACCTCATCAGCCTCTGCCTTTACTGGTACTACCTCCCGTCCATCCAGGTGAGCCCGGTGAAGGACGTGATGGACCTCCAGCAGGCCACCCTGGCCATCACCCGCCAGCCGGTCTTCCAGATGACCGCCATCCTGGGCATCATCTTCCTCCTCTGGAGCGCGAGCATCTGGATCTTCTCCCTCCGGTACAGCCGGGAACTCACCCTCAGGAACGCGGCCATCACGGTGGGCATCCCCGTCATCCTGTTCATCATGGTCACCCTCATATCCACGGGGGTCTT
>JAJRCS010000235.1 GCA_028678815.1 Methanomicrobiales archaeon
TGCTGACAGGAATTGACATTCCTGAAAGAGCCATCCGCGAGCTGATCTCCTCAGCCATCAATATCATTGTACAAATAGCGCGCCTGAGTGATGGCACCCGGAAAATCAGTAGTATTTCCGAAATAGTCGGGATGGAGCAAGGGACCATCTCCACCCAGGAAATATTCACCTATGAGAAGCAGGGGGTCGATGAATCGGGCAAGGTGATTGGACAATTCCGACCAACCGGTATTCGTCCCATATTCCTGACGCAAATGATGACATCCGGCGTGAAGCTGCCGGCCGAGCTCTTCAATCCGTAGGAGGTGATCAGCTTTGCTACTAACAATTGGAGGCATGGTACTCGCGGCGATATTCTTCGCAACGCTGACGGTATTTCTCGCGCTGGAAACTCGTTTCAACTGGCAGGCACGTGCCACCAAGAAGCGTCTGGAAGAGGTCAATGTCAGCGGCCCTGCGGCTCAGGCGGCCTCTTCTCTTCTCCGCGAAGATAAACTTTCCAGTATCCCGATTCTTAATCGTATTTTGCTCAGGAAATCCGTCGGCCTGCACCTGAAGAAGCTTATTGCCCAGGCCGGAGCCGCGACTAATCCCGGCACCGTCATTCTCTCTATGCTATCCTTGGGAGGGCTGGCGTACCTGATTACGCAATACATTACGCGCAACGCATTGTTCGGGCTTGTAGTCATGCCGATTGTCGGTAGTCTGCCATATGTCTATCTGCGGTACCGACGGAGTAAACGTATTCGAGATTTTGAGGAATTGCTGCCCGAGGCCTTGGATGTAATAGTTGGCTCGTTACGAGCGGGATTCACATTTGAGTTGGCGATGAAACTGGTAGCTCAGGAAATCCCCGATCCGCTTGGATTCGAGTTCGGAGTCGTCTTTGAAGAGCAAAACCTTGGCGTCCCGCTGGCTGACGCGCTGGGAGAACTGCGTGAACGAGTTCCCAGCGATGATCTTGACCTCCTGGCAGTGTCGTTGCTTATTCATCGCCGAACCGGCGGCAACCTGGCGGAAATCCTTGAGAAAACCGCGTCCACCATTCGCGATCGCTTCCGCCTGAAACGGGAGATTCGGACCAAAACGGCCCATGGAAGGTTTTCCGGCCTTGTCCTTGTGGTGCTGCCGCTTGTGATGATCGCCATAATCCTGGCGCTGAATCCGGACTACTTCCTGGTTCTGTTGCACGAGAAAGCCGGTCAGTATATGCTGATGGGCGCTGTCGTTATGCAAATCGTCGGCATTTTCATTATCCGACGAATCATCGATATCAAGATATAGAGGACTGACATGCATCTATACATTATCGTTGGCCTGGTCTTTGTGAGCACTTTCTTGCTGGTCTTCACTGCCCTGTATTTTATTTCCAGGCGACGTGATCCGGTCAAAGCTCGCCTTCAAGAACTTGCCGTCAAGGCAGGAACAGCCCGTCCGGGAGAGTATGACTTTTTTGCCTCCCTCCTTCGTAAGGGTGTGGACGTACTTGCGACGGATGATCAGCATGTCGCCACAAGTCGTGAATGGATAACCAGAGCAGGATACTTCAATGAAGGCGCGATATATAACTACTATCTGATCAAGATAATTCTGACGGTAGCTCTGGCCGCCGTGGCCGGTTTCGCCGCATATCATTTCCACTTGTCATCCACCCGTATTGTGTTGGCCACCGGCGGTGCCGCCCTGGTGGGGCTTTTTGCGCCAAGAATGTGGGTTTCGAGGAAGATAGCCAATCGTCGCGAAGCGATCCGCCGAGCCGTGCCCAATATGCTCGATCTCATGGTGGTCTGCGTCGAAGCGGGACTATCCTTTACAGCAGCACTTCAAAAACTATCGGAGGAGATTCGCACCAGTTGCGCGCCGCTGGCTCAGGAACTGACGATCGTCACCCAGGAAATCCTCGTTGGAAAACCCAAAGCAGATGCATTCAGAAACCTGGCCAATCGCACCGAAGTCGATGAGCTTCGCTCGCTGGCAGTAACTCTCATCCAGGCCGATCGCCTTGGCACCAGCATAGCCGCCTCGCTGCGAGTGTTGGCGGATACCATGCGTTTCAAACGACGGCAGCGGGCGGAGGAAGCGGCCAATAAGGTCACCGTCAAGTTGGTTTTTCCGCTGGTTTTGTTGATCTTCCCGGAGCTGCTCATAATCTTGGCAGGTCCGGCGCTTATAACCATTCTTAAAACGCTAAGTACGGTCAATGGCTGATGACCCTTTTAAGGAGGATCCATATGAACTTAGATGTAACGACCGTCATCCTTTTCCTTGTGGCAGCCGTCATCGGTGTCGCCTATTTCGCCAGGCGGAGCGCGCGACTAAAACGGAATCGCCGCCAGTTGTAGACAGTCGCGCTTCGCAGTTATAAGGTTTCCCCACGAAAAGGCTTTGGCCCAGTGCCATTGCTTGAGGGGAGAGGACTGTCCCGGAAATAGGTCGCTATCGGCGACCTATACCGCCCCTGACACTGTGACTTGAAGCCCTTGCCGGCCTCTGCCGCACACATTATGTGTCGCCGGGATTTGTCTCCGGAGACTTGCATGTATTCTCTAAACCGTTCGAGATAGATCTCCTGATTGCGCCGGCAGAATGTACCCTGATGACGTCGATGCATACCCAGGACGAATGACGATATGATTTGCCGTCAAGGCTGGACCACTTCCGGGAATGATGACATTCAAACACAGGTTATTGTTCCGTGTATCCGAAATATCCGTCCAAAGACGATCATCCGGAAGCCAATCCTCCGGAATTTCCCTTGAGGGTGATCAACGTTTCCAAGGGAGATGCCATCATCGCAGGGCATATTGAATGGGCAGGGACCGGTCCCCGGCGGCGACGAGGTCTCCTGGGACGCGAATCGTTGGATTGTATGGAGGGGATTTACTTGATCCCATGCGAATGGATTCACACCTTTGGGATGCATTTCCCGATTGATGTGGCATTTCTGTCTCCGGCTGGACGGATATTGGCTGTTCATCATGGCCTAAAACCAAATCGTCTTTCAAGAATCGTGCTGCGCGCCCAGGGCGTACTGGAGCTTTCAGCGGGCAGGCTCCGGGCGACCAAAAGCGAAGTTGGGGATCGTGTTC
>JAJRCS010000183.1 GCA_028678815.1 Methanomicrobiales archaeon
ACCTGATCTGGAAGTACCAGTTCGGGGTCTTCACGAGGAGGAAGTACGTGACGAGTCACTACCACATCCTCTTTGCCGCAAAGGACCCGAAGAGGTACTTCTTCTCCAAGGCCGAGCACTACCCCGAGGACGTCTGGGTGATCAACCGGGAGTACTGGACCGGGAAGAGGAAGACCCCGACGAAGCTCCCCACCGCCCTCGTGAAGAAGATCCTTGCCTTCTCCAGCCGCGAGGGCGACCTCGTGCTGGACCCGTTCCTGGGCTCAGGCACCGTGGCCGTTGCTGCACAGGAGATGGGGAGGCACTACCTCGGGTTCGAGATCGTGCCCGAATACTACGAGCTCGCGAAGGAGCGGCTCGAACGGGGATGACCATGGACGAGAGAACCCGGGACCTCCTCCGGCAGGGGACGAACCTCGTCTTCTCCTTCGCCCAATTCCTTGTCACCCTGCTCCCGGCCCTTGGTATCGGCACCGGGATCGGGGAACGCGCCACCGGGGGCGAACCCCTGGTCCAGCCCATCTTCTGGGCTTTCTTCATCTGGTTCCCGATTTACGCCGCGTGTATCGCCTACGGGATCTACCAGGCGCTCCCTGCCCAGAGAAACACCGGGATCCTTCGCCGCACGGGGTTCGCCACCGCATCGGCTTTCATCGGGATCACCGCCTATGCCCTCGTTGCCCAATCCGGCGGAAGTGACTGGCTCCTCATCGCCATCTTTGTCTGGATCCTCGCATCCCTTCTCTTCTCCTATTTCCGGCTCACCGCATATCAGGACCAGCTCACCCGGAACGAACACTACCTGGTGCTCGCACCCGTGAGTCTCCTCACCGGGTGGGTCAGCCTCGCCATACTTGTGAACATCGCGGCGGTGCTGAAGGCCGACGGTTTCATTCCGGTGGGAACAACGGAAACGATATTCTCTGTCCTCCTGCTCATCGTCGCCTTCCTCGTCGCAGTGTATCTCATCCGTGCAGGGAAGGGCAATGCATGGTATGCCTTCCCGGTCATATGGGGGCTCCTCGGGGTCGTCGTGGCGAATGTCCTCCGGGAGCCAAAACCCGCCGTGGCCCTGACCGCCGGGCTGGCCGCCCTGGCCCTCTTGGGAGTACTCCTCGCGGCGCCGAGGACAAAGGGGAGACCGGCCTCGGTTCCATGAGAATATCGGGGTGATGGATCGCGCTGAAACAGGGCGACCCAAACGGGCAGGACAGAATCAGGGAGCGCTGAGGAGGGGAATTGAACCCCCGAGGGGCGGGATGCCCCACAAGCTCTCCAGGCTTGCGCCTTACCGCTAGACTACCTCAGCATGAAATGAAGGATTGCGGAACAATCATTGGAGCTGATCTCTTTTAAACCATCCCCTTTAGGGGGTGGAACCATCCCCTTTAGGGGGTGGAACCATCCCCTCCGGATGAGGATCGATCATAGAAGCCGTAAGGCGAATCGCCCAGGGGCGTCGACTGAGAGCGGTTTCCTGAGTGGAGCGAAAAAGGAACGATGAATCCCTGGAACCTTCCGGCGAAGGCCCCAGGAGCGTCGGCTCAGGCACAGTTTTATCGAGGAAAATAGATCGGTGTTCACTTCCCCGCCTTCTCCTTCCTCTTCTTCCATCCCCTCGGGTAGGTTCCCGGCGGCATGAGCACCACCCGGGGTGTGGCGACGAGGCCGGGGGATCCGGGGACCATCTTCCCGCTCTCCACGAGGGCCTGAGCGACGGCGACGAGCTCCCCTTTCTGCGTGAAGATCCCCACGGGGTCTCTCGCTGAGAAGGTTCCTTCCGAGGTGACGAGGCCGGCCCCGGCGAGGGAGGCCCCGTGGCAGACCGCGTCCACGGCGGTATCCCGGATGGTGACCCGGGGCAGGTCCATGACTGCCCTTCCCATGGGGAGGATCATCCCCTGGAGCGGGGCCGGGTTCCCTTCCCGCGCTGCCCAGGCAGCGTCCTCCAGCTCCTGGAGGGTGTGGGCATCGGCCTCGGTGAAGGACCCTGACCTCGTCCGCCGGAGCTCGCCCATGGACCCGCCCGGGCCGGCGGCAAGCCCCATGTGGTGGCAGAGGGACCGGATGTACGTCCCTGCATCGCAGGCCACCCGGATGAGGACGGATCTCCCGTCCACCTCCAGGACGTCGAGCCGGTGCACGGTCCGGATCCGGAGGGCCCTCTTCACCGCGGCCTTCTTCGGCGGGCGCTGGTAGATCCGGCCCTGGAAGTCCCTCGCGATCTCCCGGATCCGGTCCTCCGTGACATCGCCGTGGAGCCTCCAGAGGCAGACGTACTCCTTCTCCCCCCGCTGGAGGAAGGGCGCGAGCCTCACGGCGGAGCCGAGCATCACGACGAGGACCCCTGATACCCCCGGGTCCAGGGTCCCCGCGTGGCCGACCGGGACCCCGAGGATCTTCCCGGCCCAGGCGGTCACCTGGTGGCTGGAGGGGCCCCGGGGCTTGTCGATGACGATGATCCCGGGTCCCGCAGGGAGCGACGGCTCCGAAGGAGGCGGAGCTGTCCCGGGGGGAGGAGGGCGCGAAGCACCCCGGGTCCGAAGGAGCCGGGGTTGTCCCGGGGGGTGGGGGCCCCTCGGGACACGGCTCCTCCCGTCCAGGGGGGCAGGGGCCCCTCTGGACTGGGGGATGGGGCCCCTCTGGAGCTCGATCCCCGGCCCGGCCGGGAGTACCGGTTCCGTCATTTCCCCTCCCCGGCGCCTCTCCCGAGGAACCTGTCGAGGGCAGCGAGTGTCCCCTCGAGGGACCCGTCGCCCACGACCGCGGGTTCTGCCCCCGCCGCCGTCATGACCCCGGCGGTGATCTCCCCGATGGCCATGAGGAGGAGGCCTGGCCGGGGCTGCCAGACGGCCTCCGAAAAGGAGGACCCGCTCGTGAAGAGGAGGGCGTCCGCCCCGTCCGTCGTGAGGGGCTCCCGGGTGGGGATGAGCCCGTAGACCCGGACCTCGACGGGGATGCCCCCTGCAGCCCCGATGGCCCCGAGGAGCGCGGGGTTCGGCACGTCTGCCCTCGGTATCCCGATCCGCTTCCCCCGGATCCAGTCCCCGAGGTACGGGACGAGGTCCCTCGAGTAAAAGGCCGGGAGGATCTCGCACCGGATCCCGTGTTTTTCGAGGGTGCGGGCGGTCTGGGGGCCGATGGCGACGACCCGCGGCGGATCCCGGAGACGGGGCGCCAGGAGATCCGCGGGGACGGCGCTCGCGAAGAAGATGCAGTCGAGCTCCCCCCGGTTCGCGGCCTCGAGGAAGGAGTCGACCCGGTCGCGGTAGATCTCCACCCTGAGCGGGGAGACGGTGTAACACTCGTGCCCGTGCTTCCGGCAGGTGCCCGCGTCCCGCGCCCCCTTCCCGGCAACCCTCGTGACCGCGATGCGCATCGTGAAGCTCTTTCACCTCTCCCGATATCACCGTATCCATCCAGCGGGTTTTATACCCTTGTGCCTGCATCTCTCCTCGTGGTCGCCGGAATCCTCCTCGGGTGCGGGATGGGGGTCTGCCTCGGGACGATAAGCGGCCTCATCCCGGGGTTCCATTCCAATACCCTCGCCTCCCTCCTCCTCTCCCTCCAGGGGGTCCTCGCCTCCCTCCTCGGCCCCGAGGTGCTTGCCACGGCCCTCTTCTCCGCCCTCGTCACCCATACCTTCATCGACAGCATCCCGAGCACCTACCTGGGCATCCCGGACCCGGACAATGCCCTCTCCGTCCTCCCTGCCCATGCCCTCTGCCTGCAGGGCCTCGGGGAGGAGGCGGTCCGGGTCGCGGCCCTCGGGAGCGCCCTCGCCGTGGTGGCAGGGGTCCCCCTCTCTCTCCTCTGCTTCCTCCTCCTCCCGCCCCTCCAGCCGTACCTGGACTGGGGAATCGGGATCATCCTCCTCGGCATCGCGGGGCTCCTCGTGGTGACCGCCGAGGCCCCCGGCTGGGCCCTCTCCCTCTTCCTCGCCTCGGGTGCCCTCGGGCTCTTCTCCTTCCGGTACTCCTTCCTCGCCTGGCACCCCTTCGGCGGGACCGCCATCCTCCTCCCCCTCCTCTCCGGGCTCTTCGGCTTCTCCACCCTCCTCCTCGCCTCGGGGGCGCCCTTCCCGGCCCAGCGCTTCGGGGGACTCCGCATCGAGGGGAAGGGCCTCGCCTCCGGGATCCTCTTCGGCGCAGCGGCCGGGTCCATCACCGGCTGGCTGCCGGGGCTCTCCAGTGCCACGGCGAACGCCCTCGTCTCCTCGGGGGGCGGGTACGACCGGGAGCCCCGGCAGTATCTCGTCTCCGCGAGCGCGGCGAACACGGTGAACGCCTTCGTCGGGCTCGCCACCCTCTACGCCCTCGGCCGGACCCGGAACGGGGTGATGGTCGCCCTCCTCGCCCTGGAACTCCCGCCCATGGGTATCCTCCTCATCGCGGGCTGCCTCGCCGGATGCGCCGCCTACCTCATCACCATCCGTCTCTCCCGCTCGGGGGATCGCCTGAGGGGGCTCGAGACCCGGACCCTGAATCTCGGGGTCATGGGCTTCGTCGCCATCCTCACGATCCTCTTCACCGGTCCCTTCGGCATCCTCGTCCTCTGCCTCGCGACCGCCATCGGGGTTGTGCCGCCGCTCGTGAACGTGCCCCGCCTCTTCCTCATGGGGGCCATCATGCTCCCGGTCATCTGCTTTTCCCTCGGGATTGTCACGGTGTGAGGCATCCGTGGGATCACCACGTGTGGGGCAGATGCCATAGCTATATGTGCAGATCTTCTCCATCTCCGGGTGATGCGCTCCTACTGGTTCGGGGACGAGGACGACCATGGCTGCACGAGGGCAGGAGGGGACCCCGACACCCTCGCCCGCCGGGTTTCCTCCCTCAGGGCGGGACCGGGGGATATTGTCCCCCCGGACTGGAGGCATGCCCGCGAGTGCGGCGCCGTGAAGGACCGGGAAGAGTACCTCTCGAAACTCCGGGAGGTCTGCATCCGTCTCGCCCGCGAACAGGTCGCCTCGTCCCTCAGCGGGGAGGATACCGAGCTCATGGAGATGGTCATGCTCCTCGACGGGATGGACCGGGCGGTGAACCAGCTCGGGGAACACCTCTCCTGCTGGTACCGGGTCCGCCATCCGGGTGAGGGCTGGAAGTACCGGCCCCGGGATTCCCGGAGGGTCCTCGCCCGGATAGGGGAGGATGCCGGGGGCCCCCTGAAGGACGCCCTCGGGGGGGTCCTCGCCCTCCGGGAGGCCCGGGCCCTCCTTGCCCGGGAGATCGGCGAGCGCTCCGCCCGGGTCCTCCCGAACTGCTCCGCCATCGTCGGGGGCCTCGTCGCTGCCCGGATCATGGCCCTCGCGGGGGGGCTCCCGGACCTCGCGCGGCTCCCGGCCTCCTCCCTCCAGGTTCTCGGGGCCCGGGGGGCCCTCTTCTCCCACCTGACCGGCGGGACCCCCTCCCCGAAGCACGGCATCATCTACCAGCACCTGCGGGTCCACAATGCCCCGAGGGGCGTGCGGGGGAAGGTGGCCCGGGCCCTCGCAGGCCGGCTCGCCATCGCGGCACGGATAGACCGGTACCGGGGAACCCTCGATCCTGAGTTCATTGCCCGGTCGGACCGGATGATCGAAGCTGCGGGGGGCCGGCGGTGATCTGGATCGGCCAGACCCTGGTCTCGCCCGGGGAACCGGGGATATACGGGGAACGGGTACTGGACGGCCACCGGGTATGGGACCCGTACCGGAGCAAGCTCGGGGCCCTCTATTACCTGGGGAAGGGGATCGATCTCACGGCGTCCATGCGGGTCCTCTACCTCGGTGCAGCCCACGGGACCACGGTCTCCCATGTCGCCGACTACGTCGAGGTGGTCTATGCCGTGGAGATGGCCCCGCGGCCCATGGAGGACCTCCTGGAGGTGGCGGGGAGGCGCCGGAACATCATCCCCATCCTGGCCGATGCCGGCCGCCCGGAGGAGTACGCTGCCCTCGTCGAGGAGGTGGACCTCGTCTTCCAGGACGTTGCATCCCCTGCCCAGGCGGAGATCGCCCTCAGGAACCGGGCCTTCCTCGCCCCCGGCGGGAACCTCATCCTCGTGGTGAAGACCCGGGCCATCGATACCACGGCGCGCCCCGGGGACGTGGAGGCCGGGGTCAGTTCGGCGATTCGTTCCTCCTATACCATCCTGGATTCGGTCTGGCTCCTTCCCTACCATCGCGACCATGTCGCCTTCATCTGCAGGAGATGAGAAGCTCCGGGCCCGGTTGCCCCTGGAAAAAAGAAGTAGCCCGGAGCAGATTCGAACTGCTGTCGCGGGATCCAGAGTCCCGCATGATTGACCGCTACACTACCGGGCTATTCCCTTCAGCTTGAACCCTCTCAATTCATTAAAGTGACGGACCGGGAAACCAGCGGGGCTCACCGGCCGGCCTGCCCGGCGCACCTGCCGCAGGCTGCACAGACGGCATCGACGGGCTGGATGTCGGCCCCGTCCCGGCAGAAGGCCTGGAGGTCGGTCATGTCCCGCACATAATAGATATGGGGCACCAGGGAGATGTGGGTATACGGGCCGCAGGGGAGGCCGAGGGCGTCCGCGATGTGCTTCTGGAGCTGGACGAGGGCGAACATGTTCGGGCCCGCGGCAGAGAGCATGTCATTGGACCGGAAGACCACCTTCATCCGGAGGGAACCCTCCCTCACCAGGCACTGGACGAGCTGGAGGCAGGGGCAGTCGTCGAGATCCTCGTCCACGGGGGGGATCCAGGTGATGGCGATGGCCCGCCGGGATGCCCGCTGGGCCGAGAGCTTCCTTATAATGTAGTCCACCTGGTCGGTATGGACCTCCCTTCCCCCGAGGGAGAGCCTCTCGCCCCAGTCGAAGAGCCGGCCATGGTAGTCGTACTCGAACTCCGCGTGGGTCCCGTGGATGAGGTCATGGGCGTACTTCTCCAGGAACCGCTGCTGGAAGTGGGACCGGGGCGAGGCCAGGGGAGGAGCGAGGGGCTCGTCCACCCGGATCCCGATCTCGTCGCACTCCACCGTCCCCTCCCCGTCCTCGGTCTCGAGCACCCACCCCTTCTCGAGCACCGTCTTCACCGCGAGCTCGTGGGCCCTCGCCAGGTTCGGTGCACGGATAATCCGCATGGAGGATGTGTTGATCTGGAAAGCCTATAAGTGTTTGAGGATGAACTTCTGCGGAGAGTCGTACCATGCCTCTGTGGGGAGTCATGACATGCCTCTCTAGGGAGTCATGCCATGAAACCAGGGGAACGACCCGGGGGAGGGAATCCGCGTCCTGCGGGAACCCGCGAACCGGCACCCGGCCTGCACGGTGACCCGGTGTCCTGTACGGGCCCCCGGGGGTCCGGCAGGGGAAGGCATCCTGACGCCTGTAGCTCGGGTTTTCCGTCGGATTCCTCAAATCAGGCCACTTTACGGGCATGATATGGCAATAGGGGCCATTAAAACAGATTTCTCCCCGGAGTCCAACCACAAAAGATATATTAACAGATTCACAAACACTACCACATATTCCGTGCAATCGGAGTATCGGGCATTGTGAACACGATTTCGGCAATTGCCGAAACGCTACTGACAGCATGCCTGTGAATGTAAGGAGGTAAAGCATGAAGAGTACAATGAAGCTGATGGTCGCGGCTCTCGTGGTTGTGGCCCTGCTGGCGGTACCCGCCATGGCAAGGACTGCTGCAGCCCCCAACCAGATTACCACTGGAGACGTGGCCTTTGTTTATGAAACGAATCTGAACCTGGCAGGGGCCTTTGCCTGCCCCGGAGGCGCGTGCCTTGCCGTAGCCAAGTTCGGGAATGACTGTCCCACCACCGTGGGTGCGGTGTGCACCTTCACGGGTGAACTGTCACGGATTCCCCTGAATCCTGATGGCTCCCTGTCAATTAACACGGCGCCCCCGTACTTCGGTACCTGGTTCCCCATTGGTAACACCGGCTTTGGGAACGTCGGGCAGTCCTTCCAGATCCAGCGTGCGGATGTCACGCTTGACGCTGTCCTGAACAACTCGCACACCGACTCCATCGCGTCGAAGAGTGTGACCCGGGACAACCTGATCACGTTCAAGCTGATCTCCAACTACGCCGGCAACTACTTCAAGGACGACGCTGTGCCCAACAACTACCTGGCCAGGGTGAGCGTCGAGCTGACCACGCCCGGTGGAGGTAAGATCCAGGTCTTCGGGAACAACCAGACCGATCTCCGGAACATCAACCTGACCGGCAGTGTCATGTATTCGGACTCTCTCCCGTCGGGTGCCCGGATCGGATACCAGGGATCCACGATTGTCGGCGAGGCCATTGACCTCACCGGTGTAGAGGCCGGTACGTACACGGCGACCGCGAAGTGGACCAGCACGATGCCCTGGTACAACCTGGAGAGCAACTCCAATGCAGTTACCTTCACTGTGCTGTCCAAGCCCATCACCATCACGACCAACAAGGAGTCGGTCGTCCGCGGCAACTCCTTCGTCGTGACCATCACCGGTGAGTCCAAGACGGCGTACTATGTGTACGTGAAGAACACGAGCGTCACCTCGGGCAAGAACCCGCCGTTCATGGCAATTGGGCAGGCCTTCGTCAACCAGACCAAGGATGCGAGCACCCAGTCCGCTGGAACGGGACAGCCGTCCCGGCTCATCTGGCTCGACCAGAACATGAACGACGCCCCGGTCACCGCGGGCACTGAGGCCAACGTCACCACCGCGGCCGACGGGACCCGTG
>JAJRCS010000092.1 GCA_028678815.1 Methanomicrobiales archaeon
CGGATGTCGAACCGGTTACGCCGAGCAACGGCTGTCTCTGGCCACCGAACCACAAGTACGCTGACGTGACGCTGGTCGGCGTCACCGATCCTGACGGGGACCCCGTGACGGTGACCATCACGTCAGTCATGAGCGATGAGCTCACGGCATCGGAGGAGGGCTCCGGGGGAGACCTTCACGCGCCGGATGCATCCGGCGTAGGCTCCGGCGCCGCCACCCTCCTCCGCGCTGAACGGTCCGGGAACAACAACGGGCGGGTCTATACCATCTTTTTCACGGCGACCGACGGGCTGATCGGCGGGACCTCCAGCGGAAGTGTGACCGTCTGTGTGCCCCACGATCAGGATGCAGGATGCACCTGCATCGATGACGGCCCGCTGTATGACGCGACCGCGATGTATTGATCAGATCTCCCTTCCTTTTTTCACGGTCCGGATTTCTCCCCTCCCTTCCGCCGCACCCGCTCCTTGTTGATGGAGGAGACCTCCAGGCCCGGGACCACGACCCTCACCACGGGCACCGCCGTCCTCGTGAGGTCGCAGACGCAGGCCCGCTCCACCTTCCCATCGAGCTCCCCGAGGATGAGCCGGAGGTCGCCCCCGATGGTGGGGGTCGAGAGGTCGGGGATGTCCGCAAGGCTGACGGACGGGGCAGGGGCGAACCACTCCTGGTTCAGGCGCTTCATCCGGTCGTAGCCGATGCGCTGGACGAAGGACTCCCGCTCCTCGGAGAGGGACAACCCCTGGATCCGGACGGCGCGCCGCTGGGCCACCTCGGTGAGGGCCTGGATGGCCGCCGCCTGCGGGGACGGGTGGGTGCCCGCCCCCATGACGAGGAAGGCCGGGTCCCGGGTCACCGGATCGTCTGCCGCCGCCGCGATGGTCGGGATCCGGGTCCGCCCCCCGGGGAGCCAGAGGGTGATGGCGATCCCGGCCGCCTCGAACCGGGCCAGGAGATCCCGGACCGGGCCGGGCTCCTGCACCGAGACCCGCTTCCCCATGGCATGGATCCGCTCGGCCCGGGAGAGGGTGTCCCGTTCCAGGACCTCGAGGAGCCCGGAGAGGATCGCCTCGTCCCGGGTGTTCCCCGCCGCGAGGCCGTTCGGGTCCGAGGCGAAGAGCCCCTTCGCCTCCCCGAGGGTGTTGTACGGGAGGAAGACGGCATTGGAGGGGACCCAGACCTCCCCCTTCTCGAGGAGGTCGTAGCCGGGGGACCAGTGGATCTTCTCCCCCTCCTCCAGGGGCCGGGCGAGGATGAGGTCCACCGGGTCCACCGCGTGCCGGATGCCGACCTCCTCGTACATGGCGAGCTTCATGGGGTCGGCCCGGTACTCTGCCGAGGACCGCTCGATGGCGGTGGCCATGGCGGAGGCCTGCGCCGCCTCCGGGGTGACCCCCCTCCCCACGTGGACCTGGGGATGCCCCGTCCCCGGCCTCCGCCTGACGACGGCAAAGCAGGGGATCCCGTGCCGGTCCTTCTCGGTGCAGTCGACGAGGTCGAGGGCCCCGGCCCCGCGCATGAGGGGCTCCAGCTCCCCGACGGTCTCTGCCGGGTCCTTCACCCGGTGCGCACCCAGGAAGAACCGCTTCTCCCCGTCCCCGATCTCCACCTGCATGATGATCCGGAGGGGGGGCTATCCTTTTATAGGTGGCGAAAGGGATGATCCTGCATGCAAGCGGGAGAGGTCGCGGTGGGGATGCATGTCCGCTACCCCCGGACGGGCACCACGGGGAAGGTGGTCCGGATCGAGAAGATCGACCGGGAGAGCTTCGCCGAGCTCGACAGTACCCGCCTCCTCTACCGGATCGACCAGCTCATCTCCTACGAGCCGGCGGCCGGGAGGGAGGAGAAGAAGGGGGGCGGCGAGCTCGAGCAGGTGGCAAAGGAGCGGGAGGCTGCCCGGGCCGTCCAGTCCCAGTGGCTCTCGGCCGACGAGCTCTGCGACGGCGGGGGCTAGCCCTGGACGGGAATGGTGGTGAGCTTCACCGACTCCACCCCCTTCTGGGACATGAGCCGCTCGGCGACGTGCTTCAGCTCCGTCCCCTCGCCCCGGAGGAGGATCACCTCCAGGCACCGGTCATGGGTGACGTGGGAGTGGAGCGAGGCCTGGATCACGTAGCCGTAGTCATGCTGGATATCGAGGAGGGTCTGCATGAGCCCCCGCTGGGTATGGTCATAGAGCATGGTGATGACCCCCTGCCGCTCCCCCTTCACGTCCGACATCCACTGGTAATGGGTGATGTAGGCGCGGATGGCGTCCCGGATCCCCTCTGACCGGGATGAGTATCCCCGTATCGTGATGATCTCGTCGAACTTCTCGAGGAGGCCCTGGGGGAGGGAGATCCCGACCCGTGAGAGCTCGCTCTCGTTTATCATCGGACCACTGAAGAGGGGTTGGGGCCGGGGAGACATTGAACATTTCGTTCGACCTTTCCCGGGAGGACACCCGTTCCGCCCCGGGGCCGGTTCTCCCTTTCCGGGGGAGAATCGCGGATTTCCGCCCCTGCCCCGCCGCGCACTCGGATCAGGTATAAGTATACCGGAGCTATATACGTTAGGGAGGTCTGAGGTCGTTTGCAGGATGTCACCATCCCCGGTGTGAATATCGGGGTCGTCGGGCACGTGGACCATGGGAAGACCACCCTGGTCTC
>JAJRCS010000007.1 GCA_028678815.1 Methanomicrobiales archaeon
CATCGCCCCCACCATCTACGGGAACGAGGACGTGAAGGAGGCCGTCGCGCTCCAGCTCTTCGGGGGGATCCCGAAGGAGATGCCCGACGGCTCCCACCTCCGGGGGGACATACACATGCTCCTCGTTGGTGACCCGGGGATCGCAAAGTCCCAGATCCTCCGGTACGTCGTCACCCTCTCCCCCCGGGGAATCTACACGAGCGGGAAGTCCTCGACAGCGGCGGGGCTCACGGCCACCGCGGTGAAGGACGAGTTCGGGGACGGCCGGTGGACCCTCGAGGCCGGGGCCCTCGTCCTCGCCGACATGGGGATCGCCGCCGTGGACGAGATGGACAAGATGCGTACCGAGGATCGTTCGGCCCTCCACGAGGCCATGGAACAACAGAGTATATCGGTGGCCAAGGCCGGCATCACCGCGACGCTGCGCTGCCGCTGTGCCCTCCTCGGGGCGGCGAACCCGAAGCTCGGGAGGTTCGATGCCTACACCCCCATCTCCGAGCAGATCAACATGCCGGCGGCGCTCCTCTCCCGGTTCGACCTCATCTTCGTCATGATGGACCAGCCGGACCCGAAGCTGGACGAGGCCATCGCCGAGCACATCCTGAAGACCCACCGGGTCGGGGAGATGATCGTCCAGCACGGGAAGAAGCCCATCCCGGGCGTGGACGACGAGTTCATCAAACAGCAGCTCTCCCCCGTCACCCCGGATATCCCGCCGCCACTCATGCGGAAGTACGTGGCGTACGCGAAGCGGACCTGCTACCCCATCCTCTCGGAGGAGGCGAAGGATGCCCTCGAGTCCTACTACCTGAAGCTCCGGGGCCTCGCCGATACCAACAAGCCCGTCCCGGTCACCGCCCGGCAGATCGAGGCCCTCGTCCGGCTCGGGGAGGCGAGCGCCCGGATCCGGCTCTCGGACCAGATTAACCTCTCCGATGCCGAGCGGGTCATCCACATCGTGGACACCTGCCTCCGGCAGGTCGCCTACGACGCCGAGACCGGGTCCTTTGATATCGACAAGCTGGTGACCGGCGTCCCCAAGTCCCAGCGGGACATCATCCGGTCCATCAAGGAGGTCATCCGGGACCTGGGCGGCGAGAGCCGCGAGGCCCGGATGGACCAGCTCGTGGATATCGTGAGCGGGCAGGGCTTTGCCCGGGAGAAGGTGGAACAGATGATCAAGATGCTCCTCCGGGACGGGGAGGCTCTCGAGCCCCGGAGCGGGATCATCAAGCTGATAGGGTACTAGCGGACGGTGATGGAACCATGGTAACAGATCGCGAACGAGCTGCCTTCGAGGCAGGGATCAAGCTCGGGGCCCTCTACCACCAGTGGGTGGGGGCGCCGGTCTCGGTGGCCACGGCGGAGACCCTGGAGAAGGCCATCGAGGCGAGCGTCGGGCTCCAGCCCGCCGTGGAGAAGGTGAGGGTGCGCCTGGACCGGGACCTCATGTCCCCGAACACCTTCGGGTACAGCGAGGTGGCAGGGCTCATGTACGACGTGGAGCTCGTCACCCGGGTCGGGAAGGCCCGGTGCACCGCAACGCTCAGCCGGTACGAAGACTACCCCCTCATGAGCCTGGTGGCCTGTGACGAAGCCCCTTCACATCCCCCTCACCGATGACCATATCCACATCGACCCGGTGAACGGGCGCGGGCTCGAGGCGGCGAAGGACTTCAGGAGGGCCGGGGGGACCCACCTCTTCCTCGTCACGAAGCCCTCCTGGTCCTTTGGTATCACGCCTCTTTCGGGGGAGGACTTCGCTCCGGTTTTCGAGAAGACCATCGCCATCGCCCGGGAGATCCGGGAGCTGGGCCTCGTGGTGTTCCCGGTCCTCGGCGTGCACCCTGCAGAGATAACCCGGCTCACCGGGGGGATGGACCTCGCCCGGGTGGAGGAGGTCATGAAGGGGGGGCTCGACGTTGCTGCAGGGTTCGTCGCCCGCGGGGAGGCCGTGGCGCTGAAGAGCGGCCGGCCCCACTACGAGGTAGCTCCGGAGGTGCTCGAGGCATCGAACCGGGTCCTCCGGCACGCCCTCGTCCTCGCCCGGGAGCAGGGCTGCGCCGTCCAGCTCCATGCCGAGGGCGGGCCGTGCGCCGATGTCCCGGCCATGGCGAGGGAGGCGGGGCTCGATCCCGGGAAGGTCGTGAAGCACTTCGCGACCCCTGAAACGCCCCTCGTCCCCTCCCTCATCGCCCGGCACGAGGCCATCCCGGCCCTCGCCCGGGAAGGGCGGAATTTCATGATGGAGAGCGACTTCATGGACGAGAACGCCCGGCCGGGATCGGTCATCGGGCCGAAGTCTGTTCCCCGGTTCACCCGCCGGCTCCTTGAAACAGGGGAGATCTCCGGTGAGGGGGCGCACCGCATCCATGTGGAGACCCCGTCCCGCACGTACGGCGTGGAGATCCACTTCCCGTAGTGCAGCCCCGAATCCCGGTCCCGGAACCGCGGTGTGGAGATCCACCTCCCGGAGGGTATCCCCCAGGGGTCCGGTCCAGGACCTGCAGAGTGGAGATCCCGCTCATGGAAGGCATCCCGGGATCCTTCTTCCCGGATCTGTGCCGGGGGAGAGGCCGACCTCAAACCATCGGGGGGGAGGGCGGATCACCTTTTTCACCTGCGGGGGTGCAGAAGTACGTGATGTTCCTGAAGGTCCACCGGACCCCTGACGGCGAGATCGTGGCAGCCTGCGACCGGGAGCTCCTGAACACGACCCTGGTCCACAAGGACGTGGAGGTGCGGATATCGGAGACCTTCTACGGGAATACCCCGGCGACCGAGGAGCAGGTCCGGTCCGCCCTTGTCCAGGCGACGAACGCGAACCTCTTCGGCCGGCGCACGGTGGAGATCGCCATCGCCTGCGGGGCGGTGGACCGGGGGTGCGTCGTCCTCGTCAGCGGTGTCCCCCACGCCCAGGTCTTCAGGTTCTAGGGTCCGTATGAGCATCCGGGAATCCTTCTGCCCCCAGTGCGGCGAGCCGTCGGACTCGGGGGATCTCTGCGGGAAGTGCCGGGTCGGCCGGACCCGGTGGATGGAGGCAGCCCCCCGCGTGGAGGGCATCACCTGCCCGGCCTGCGAGTCCCGGAGGACGGGGGCCGTCTGGCAGGACACGCCCGTCTCCCGGGAGGAGCTCGCCCGGGAGCTCGCCCTCCAGGCCATCCGGCTCGTCCCCGAGGCGCGGAACCCGGAGTTCCGGGTCTCCCTCTGGGAGCGAAGCCCGAACCGGACCATCGCGACGATCTCGGTGAAGGCGATTCTCTTCGGGGTCCCCGTGGAGGAGGAGGCCCGGGTCGAGGTGGTCTGGCGGGGGGAGACCTGCGACCGGTGCAGCCGGATATCGGGGGGCTACTTCGAGGGGGTCGTCCAGGTCAGGGCCGACGGGAGGCCCCTCTCGGCCCGGGAACGGGAGGTGGCGGCCCGGATCTCCTCGGAGGTGGAGGAACGCCTCCAGGAGGGGGGCGCCCGGCTCTCCTTCATCTCCCGGATGACCGAGGATGAGGGGCTCGACATCGTGGTCGGGGAGAATGCCATGGGGGAGGAGATCGCCCGGGGGATCACCGGGGCCCTGGGGGGGCGGTACACGGTCCACCCGAAGCTCTCCGGGGAGAAGGCGGGGAAGCGCCTCTACCGGATCACCTACTCCGTCCGGCTCCCGAGGCTCCAGAAGGGGGATGTCATCGAGGCCGACGGGAAGTACCTGGAGGTGAGGGAGACCGGGAAGCGGCAGCTGAAGGTCTTCCACCTGGGTACCGGTGCCATGACGGTCTTCCCCCCCGATTCCCCGTACCGGGTCGTGGGGAACGTGAGGGACGCGGTGCAGGCCCTCATTGCCTACACCGAGGCCGGGGTGGCGGGCATCATCGATCCCGGGAGCTTCGCAACGAAAGAGGTGCGGATGCCCCGCTGGGTGAAGGTTGAGGCAGGTTCCCATGTACTGGTCCTTCAGGATCAGTTCGCAGACCGGATCGTGGTCGTGGGGTGAGGGATGCGGGTGAGGATGGTCCCGCTCTCCGATCTGCCCCGGGTAGCCACGGAAGAGTGGGTTGATCCCGGCAGGAGGCCGGTCGTCCGGGACGGAGTGGCGTACGTCCCCGTGCGGGAGGGTGAATCCCATGAGATGGAAATTCCCGAGCGCAGGCTGTACCACGGGAGAGGGTACCAGCTCCTGGGGGATCTCGTCCTCCTCCACGGGCACCGGCCGGCACCCGGGGAGGTGGAGGAGATCGAGGAGTGGGTCCACCCCCGGGGGATCCTCTGGATCAGGGCGATTTCGGGGATCGAACGGGTCCCCGCGGTCGAGGTTATCTCGGGGACGGCCGGGGAGGTCTGCCACCATGAGTACGGGTGCAGCTTCGTCCTCGATCCTGCGCGGGTGATGTACTCGATGGGAAACCTCTCCGAGCGGCACCGGCTCGTGGACCTCGCCGGGAAGGGTGCCGGAACCGGGCGTGTCGGGGACCTCTTCGCCGGTATCGGGTACTTCACCATCCCCCTCGCCCGGGCAGGATTCCGGGTCCATGCCATGGAGATCTCCCCGGTCTCCTTCGGGTACCTCGGCAGGAACATCCGGGGGAACGGCGTGGAAGACCGGGTCCTCGCCGAGCGCGGGGACTGCCGTGACCTCCTCCGGGGCACGTACGACCGGCTCCTCCTCGGGCACTTCGATGCCCCCGGCTACCTCCCCGATGCCCTCGCCCATGCCCGGAGCGGGACCGTCCTCCATGTCCATACCCTCCGGGACGAGGCAGAGCGGATCCGCTCCCTCGCCCGGGAGGCAGGGTTTGCCGCGTCCGTCACCACGCGAAGGGTAAAGAGTTATGCTCCCCATACATGGCATAGGGTGCAGGACGTGGTGCTCGCATGACGCGGGAGACCCTCGCGGGGAAGATCATCGCCCTCGGGGTGACCGGGTCCATCGCCGCCACCGAGGTGGTGCGCCTCGCCCACGAGCTCCGGAGGCGGGGGGCCGTGGTGCAGGCCGTGATGACCCCGGCGGCCGCCCGGATCCTTCACCCGGATGCCGTCACCTATGCCACCGGCCGCCCGGCCCTCACGGCCATCACCGGCATGGTGGAGCACGTCCTCTACTGCGGGGAGGGGGGGAGGGCCGACCTCCTCCTCGTCGCCCCCTGCACCGCGAACACCCTCGCGAAGATCGCCCTCGGGATCGACGATACCCCGGTCACCACCTTCGCGACAACCGCCATCGGGCGGGGGATGCCGGTCGTCATCGCCCCGGCCATGCACGGGTCCATGTACCGGCACCCGGCCATCGCCACGCACCTGAAGGTGCTCGCGGAATGGGGAATCGATGTCATCGAGCCCCGCATGGAGGAGGGGAGGGCGAAGCTCGCCTCCCTGGAGACCATCGTCCTCCATGTCGAGCGGGCGCTCTCGGGGATGCCCCTCCGGGGGAAGAAGGTCCTCGTCACGAGCGGCCCCTGCGCCGAGCCGGTTGACGATGTCCGGATCCTCACCACCCGGTCCACGGGAAGGATGGGGCGCGAGATGGCCCTCGAGGCCTTCCGGCTCGGGGCGGAGGTGACGGTGGTCCACAGCGAGTCCCTGCCCTGCGTGAGGAATGTAATGGCAGGGAGCGCGGCGGAGATGCGGGAGGCGGTCCACCGGATCTTCCGGGATGAGGGCGCCGATATCTACGTCTCTGCGGCGGCCGTATCGGACTTTGCCCCGGAGCGGGCGAGGGGGA
>JAJRCS010000067.1 GCA_028678815.1 Methanomicrobiales archaeon
CGGCCGGTGTCGCGTCGCCTGCCATGGCTCATCCCTTGAGCTCGGCGACCTTCTTCGCTATGTCGTCGATGATCTCCTTGGCTTTCCCGGGCTTCACGATGGCCGCCGCGGCCGAGCCGACATCCAGGCCGCTCGCGGCGCCGATGTCGTTCTGTCGCTTGACAAAGAGGTAGGGGACCTTCTTCTCGTCGCAGAGTGCGGGGAGGTGCATCACGACCTCCTCGGGCTGCACGTCGCTCCCGATGAGCACGAGGAGGGCGACGCCCCGCTCGATGGCCTTCGTGGCCTCGTTGGATCCCTTCTTGATCTTCCCCGTGTCCCGGGCGATCTCCAGGGCCTCGAGGGCCTTGTTCTGGATCTCATCCGGAACCTCGAATTTCTTGAAACCCGTTGCCATAAACACACCTCATTCAGGAGGTTCTTCTCCTTCATCACTCACAGGTAGTGACGCCGTGACCATATCATGTCATCAGGGCGGGTGATAAAGGTTTGTCGCCTCCCCCGTCCACGCGGGGCCTGCCCACCTTCCACCGGCGATACCTCAGCCGGTGAACCGGTAGATGGTGACCCCCTGGTCATCGTACACCAGGGTCAGGTCAGAGAGGGGCAGGTTCAGGTGGTCGTAGAGCTCCCGCTCGGTCTCCCCCACGTAGACATAGTCTGCCCCGTACTGCCTGAGGATCCCCGGCGCCCTGCCCGGGTCCTCGTAGACCGCCGCGACCTCGTTTATCCGGGCACTGGTCCTCGCGCCGGCGCCCCTCCACATGAACTCGTGGCCCGGCCAGCCGATGATGGTCTGGACGCCGGTGAAGGAGGAGATCCTCGAGGGATAGCCGTAGTCCCCCTTCGCCCCCTCGGCGATGATGGTGCCGGGAGGGAGGCTCCGGACGAAGGGGAGGGCGGCCGCGTCCCCGGGGTGGTCCCGCGCCACGAACTGGAGCCCGTCCAGGGTGTAGGGCCCCCCGATACCGGTGGCAAAGACCGCGGCGAGGGCGAGGGCGAGGGCGATGCCGGCGAGGATCCCCGCCGCCGCGGCCTGCCCCGAGGAGACCCGGGGGATTTTCAGCCTCCCGAGGACCCGGCCGATCATGACGAGGGCTGAGATCCCCATGAGGATCCAGGCGATGTTGTAGAACTTGAAGACCGTGTTCATCCGGTAGTAGATCCCGCCGAGGTAGTCCTTCAGGTAGAGGAACTCCACGAGGGTGATGATGGTGATCCCGGCGAGGGCGAAGAGGATCTCCGGCTCCCGTTCCCACCGGGCGGCGAGGGCGGTCCCCGCCGCGACGGCGAGGGCCGCCGCCGGGTAGCCCGCCGCGGCCACGAGCACCGCGGGGAGAAGGACGGGGACGAGGAGGAGGGGACGCCGCCTGGACACGCTCGCTGCCCCGTACGCGATGAAAACGGCGAGGAAGAACCCGTGGACGAGGAGGAACTCCCGGGGGTCGGAGGGGGCGGTGACGGGGAAGATCCCGAGGAAGCCGGTGGTGGCCATCTGGAGGTAGTACGGGAGGTAGAGGAGGACAGCGAGGAGGGGGACCACGGCGAAGAGGAGGAGGCCGGAGAGGTCCCGCTTCTCCCGCCGCCAGCCGTCCCACAGGACGAGGAGGGCGACGATGAGGAGCAGGGGGGCGTAGACGAGGACGTCCCAGGTGTTGGTCACGGGCATGGAACCGAGGGAGAGGGCGGCGAGGGCGGCGAGGGCGATCCGCCCCGGGAGGCCCAGCCGGTACCAGCATTTCAGGGCGAGGGCGAGGAGGAGGAGGAGGAAACACTGGTTGAAGATGCCGACAACGTGGGGGTGGACATCCCCCCAGAGGAAGGAGAAGAGGGTGTACTCGTTGATGGTGTTGGTGATGACCCGGGTGCTGTCCCAGAGGGTACCGGAGAGGCTGCCCCCGGTGATGAGGTGGCTGAGAAAGGCCGGGTTCACGAGGACGAGGATGAGGAGGGGGAGCCAGCGGAACCGCTCCAGGAGGAGGTCCCCGATGGCATAGAGGTTCACCGCGGCGAGGGCAAAGACCGTCGGGAGGGCCAGGTTGAAAACCACGGGGGAGGGGACCCCCGTGAGGATCCCGAGGACCCCCACCAGCCAGTACCCGCCGTAGTAGTAGATGTTCATGACCCCGCCGGCGTACCAGGGGTCCACGGGCGGGACCACCGGGCTGCGCATGATGGAGGCGATGAAGGCATGGTCCATGAACTTCTCGGCGCCCCAGATGTCCGGGTTCCCGAGCCGGACGAGGAGCAGGGCGAGGAAGGCGGCGAAGAAGACGAGGTCCCACCGGAGCTGGGGCTTCAGGTCATCCCCCCGGTACCGGTCCGTGAGGGCAGCCCAGACGAGGAGCCCGAGGAAGGGGAGGACCGCGAGGGCCACGGGGAGCCGGAGGAGGCCCAGGTACCAGGAGAGGGCGGAGAAGGCGAGGATACTCCCGGAGAAGGAGGCGGGGTAGGCGAACCTCCCGAGGGGCCCCCTGAGCAGCGGGTAGAGGGAGAGCTGGAGGAACCTGAGGAGGACGAGCCAGGCGAGGACCGCGAGGACCTGGTACTCAGGTCCCATGCCCGCCCTCCTCCCCCTTCCCGTGGAAGGCGTCCCGGATGGCGTCCACGACCCAGCCTCCCAGGAGCCAGATGGAGAGGACCCCGCCCGCGGCGGTGATGACGTTCTTCACCAGGTGGTCGGTGACGGCGATGAGGGTCGCCGTGGCCTGGGGGGTCCCCGAGAGGACCCCCGAAAGGACCAGGATCACCGCCACCGCCACCTCGTAGGTCCCGATGCCCCCGGGGGTGATGGGGACGGCCTTCGCGAGGTTCCCCACCACCACCGCGAGGGTGGCAACGGCGACGAAGCCGGTCGCCGTGATATCAACCCCGAACATCGCCGCGATGGAGAGGGTGGTCGCGATGTCCGTCGCCCAGATGAGGAGGGAGAGGGCCGAGAGGCCGAGGATGGACCCCGGCGTGAGGGACGCCTTCCGGATCTCGTGGATCATGGAGAAGAGGATGGCGAGGATCCGGTTCTCGGACTTCACCTTCCCGAGGGCGAGGAGGACGAGGACGAAGGCCCCGCAGAGGGCGAGGGGGATGACGATGACGGGGTACACCCAGGGGGGAACCCCGAGGACGAAGGGGAGGGTGAGGAGCCCGAGGAGGGCAACGGTGAGGATATCGAAGAACCGCTCGATGACGAGGGAGGAGATCCCGGTGGAGTACGTGGCGAGCTTCTCGTGCTTCAGGATGAAGATCCGGACGAGGTCGCCGAGCCGGGCCGGGATGATGAGGTTCGCCGTCTGGCTGATGAGGACGCAGGCCGTGGAGAAGGCGAGGCCGGCCCGGACATCGAGCTTCCCGAGGATGGACCGGTACCGGGCTCCCCTGAGGAACCAGCCGGCCGTGGAGATGGCGATGGCCGGGACCAGGTAGAGGGGGTTCCAGTGCCCCATGGCGACGAGGAGGTCCTCCCAGACCCGGAAGAGCATGAAGCTGATGATCGCCGCGGCGAGGATCACCGAGACGATGAGGACACTCGTCTTACGGTCCATGGAGCTGCCACCAGAGGGAGAGGATCGCTCCCCCCATCCCGAAGACGTCCGAAAGTCGCACCGTCGTCCCCTTCCCCGTCCTCCAGACCACGGGGAACTCGGCCACCCGGTAGCCGGCCCGCTGGCCCCTGACGAGGACCTCCGTGTCCCAGAACCAGTGGGGGGCCGCAACCGACGGGACCAGGGCGAGGATCCGCTCCCGGTTGAAGGCCTTGAACCCGCACTGGTGGTCATGGATCCTGCTCCCCAGGATGAGCCGGACGAGGGCGTTGTACACCCGGCTCGCCAGCTCCCGCTCCCCGGTTCGTTCCACGTCGCTCGCGGGGAGGAGCCGGGATCCCGTGGCGATATCGGCACCGTCCCGGATGGCCCCGATGAGCTCCCGGAGGTGCCTGAGGTCGGTGGCGAGGTCGGCATCGTAGTACCCCACGATCCTCCCCCGGGCTTCCCGGAAGGCCCGGTTGAGGGCCCGCCCCCGGCCGAGGCGCTCGTCGGAGTGGAGGAGCCGGACCCGGGGGTCGGCCGCGGCCTGCTCCCGGACGAGGTCCGGGGTCCCGTCGGTGGACCCGTCCTCGGCGATGATCAGCTCGAAGGCCGGGGTGATCTCCCCGAGGGCCCGGAGGGACTCCGGGATGGCCGTCTCGAGGGCCGTCCGGTCGTTGAAGACCGGGATAACGAGGGAGACCTCGATCTCATCCATGGGAGAGCCCCTCCTCCATCCGGGCTGCCGCCTCGGCCCCGGCGATGATGGACCCCTCCATGGATCGCTCGGGGTAGTTCGGGGGGGAGAACATCCCCGCGAGGAAGAGCCCCTTCTCCTCGTAGGCGGGCATGAGCCTGCGGTACCCGGTGGTATAGACCGGGCCGGCAAAGGGCTCCACTGCCATCCTCTTCCACCGGATGGATTCCTTCGGGACGGCGAACCGGGTGCAGAAGTCCTCCACCATCCTCTGAGGGAGAGACGGGTCCATGGCCCCCTGGAAGTAGGAGGCGAGGTAGAGGAGCCGCTCCCCGTACCGTTCCGGCGGGACGAAGTTGGTGTGGGAGACGACGGCACCGTAGGGGGCAGGATCGGTCATGTTCAGCCAGTAGATCCCGTTCGTCACGTCCCGGTCGAGGCCGAGGGTCATGCAGGCCGCCCCCTGGTAGGGGATGGGGGGGAGATCGGGGCCACCGATCCTCGTCACCTCCCGGGGCGGGATGGTGGAGAGGACCCGGTCATAGGGAACGCCGTTCACGGCCCACCCCCCGTTCCTCCGCTCCAGCCGGTTCGCCGG
>JAJRCS010000170.1 GCA_028678815.1 Methanomicrobiales archaeon
GAAGGAGCCGGACGAGCCCCGCGGTCCCCACGGGGAGAGGCGAGGGGAGGGCGAGGGGGACGCCGTCCTCCCGGGGAACGAGCCCCAGTGAGGCGGCGATCTCATACGTAAAGGGGCCGGCCGCGCTCCCCGGGGCCGGTGAGAACCGGACACGTTCGCCCCGCAGGTCATCGAACCGGGCGAGGGCCTCCTCCTGCCTGCCCTGTTCCTCCTCCAGGGCCCCGGCAGGGTCCACCCCGAGGATCCCTGCCGCATCACGGAGGAACCGGAGGGATCCGGAGAGCCCGACGGGAAAGGATTCCAGGTACGGTGTCCCGAACCAGGCGGCGAAGCGCTCCCCGACCAGCCGGAGCTCGGGTTCCCTGAGGATGTTCATCCTCCCCCGGGGGAGCTTCCCGAGATCCGCCCCCGCCATCCCCCGGACGAACCTGAGAGCCGGTCTCTCCCCGAGGAGGGCGAGGAGCCGGGAGACCTCGGCGAAGTTCTCCTCCACGTCGGCCTCCAGGTTCTTCTCGCCCACGAGGGTGATCCCCCCGTCCCGGCCTCCCCCGTCCCACCCCTCCAGGGCCCGTTCTCCAAAGGCAACGAGGGCATTTCTCATCCCGTCCGGGAACCCACCGCCGAGGAATCCCGAGCTCGGGACGGGGATGACCGGCACCCCCCACCCCCGGCGGCAGACCCCCTCCACGTCGTCCCCGATGGTCTGGACGACGCAGGTGGAGAGGACGAAGATGACGGAGGGCCGCCTCGCCACGGCCTCCGAGAGGGTGGCAGAGAGGGCCCCCTCGCCGCCGAAGATGACGCCGGCCTCGTCCAGGTCCGACGAGAGGATCCGGAGGAGGTGCGGGGTATCCTCCCCGAGGAGGGTGGCATGGAGGAGGGAGGCGTTGTGCTGGGAGCAGCCGGCCGGCCCGTGGATGAGGGAGAGGCCGTCGGTCACCTCTGTAGTGACCGAGAGGGCACCCGAGAGGGTGCACCCCTCAAGCCGGGAGGAACTCCATGGCAAGGGATTCGAGGTCATCCATGGAAAGGGGCGTGGGGATCACGAGATCCCGGTTCCCGATGATATTCCTGGCGAGCTGCCGGTACACGCCGGCCTGGGGGGAGTCGGGGGCGTACTCGATGACGGTCTTCCGGTTCACCTCGGCCCGCTGCACGACGGGGTCCCGGGGGATGAAGGTGATGAGCCGGGAGTGGATCCGGTCGGCGAAGGCCCGGACGAGGGCCTCCTCCCCGGCCTGGCCGGCACCGTTCCCGATGACCCCGGCGAGCCGGCACCGGCTCCGGACCCTGCCCGCGAGCCGGGCGATGGCCTTGCAGATGTTGTTTGCCGCGTAGAGGGACATGAGTTCACCCGAGGTGACGAGGTACACCTCCTCGGCGTACCCCTCCCGCATGGGCATGGCAAACCCCCCGCAGACCACGTCCCCGAGGACGTCGTAGACGATGACATCCCCGGTCAGGGAGTTCAGCCGTTCCAGGAGCTGGAAGGTGGCGATGATGCCCCTGCCGGCGCACCCGACCCCAGGTTCCGGTCCCCCTGCCTCGACGCACCTCACCCCCCCGAAGCCCCGGTAGACCACCTGGTCGGGGGTAATGGCCGCCTCCCGCCCCTCCCGGACCTGGTCGAGGACCGTGGGGATCCAGCTCCCGTGCATGAGCATCCGGGTGCTGTCCCGCTTCGGGTCGCAGCCGATCTGGAGGACCGAGAGGCCCATCTCGGCGAGGGCTGCCGAGAGGTTCGCGGCGGTGGTGGACTTCCCGATCCCGCCCTTCCCGTAGAGGGCTATCTGCTTCATCCTCTCCTAGGTTGGGTGCGCCCGGTATATAGATTACTTGATCTATAGCAAGTAAATTTAATTATCATCTATACTATATCTGATAAATCATTGGGGATCCTTCAGCAGGACTCGATGGCGATCCGCCGGTTGATGATCCGCCAGGCCAGGATGAGCTGGATGATCTCCCCGGCGCTCACCGAGGTGCAGTGCTCGAAGATCCGGATGGGATGCACCCCAGTCTGCCGCTCCACGGCCGCCTCGAGCCTCCGGATGAGGGCACAGGGGAGCTCGCCGTCAAAGGTGAGGGCCCCCCTCTCCCTCCCGTCGCACTCCTCCAGGGAGAACTCCATGGCGAAGCTCCGGTCAGAGAGGGAGAGGAGGGAGGAGAGGTCGATGGAGAGCTCGATGTCCCGGATCCGCTCCTCGGGCCGGGCCTGGAGGAGGGTGACCTGGTAGATGTTCCGCTCCCCGCCGAGGGCCTTCCCGAACCGGGAGAAGCAGGCGGAGATGACGGCGTCGGCATACCTCCGCTGGGGGGCGATGTACTCCCGGTAGTCCCTGGCCCGGGCTTTGAGTTCCCCCTCCACCTCCTTCTGCCGGTATCCCCGGTCGCCCATGTCCCGCTTCATCTTCCAGGACCGCTTCACCTCCTCGTCGGGGTCCACGAAGAGGGTGAAGTCCAGGAGATCCCGGAGTCCCGGCGTGAAGAGGGTGTGGAGCCCCTCCAGGATCAGGATTTTCGTCGGGGTGAAGGCGACCGGGGGATCGAAGGTACCGGTCCGGTGGTTGTAGACCGGCTTCCAGATGGTCTCCCCCCCCTTCAGGG
>JAJRCS010000008.1 GCA_028678815.1 Methanomicrobiales archaeon
GGATCCCCTCCTCCGCCGGGGTCACGGGAACCGGATGCACTCCCCGTCCCGGGCGATGTGGGGGAGGGACCAGGGGATGAGGTGGGAGAGGTGGACGAGCCGGTAGTCGCCTGGCCCCGCCTCCCGGGCGAGCCGCGCCGCCTCGTCGGAGTTCATGTGCTTGTTCAGGTGTATCTGGGGCGGGACGATGGCATCGAGGACGAGGAGGTCTGCTGCCGAGAGGAGCTCCTTCGATGGCGCCGGGATGTCCGCCCTGGTGTCCCCCGTGTACGCAACAGAACCCCCGGGGGAATCGATCCTCACCCCGAAGCTCGGGACCGGCGGGTGGTTCACGGGGAAGAGGGTGATGGAGAGCCCGAAGAGGGTGAAGGGGACGTACGGCTCCAGCCGGTGCTGCTCAAAGGAGAGGAAGCTGAAGAGGGGGGCGCAGTACGACAGGGTCTCGTCCGCCGCGTACACGGGAGGTGGATCCTGGATCCGGTAGAACTCCCCGTAGCCCGAGTAATGGTCGTAATGGCCATGGGTCCAGATCACCGCGTCGATGCGGGGGGATCCCGAGGAGAGGAGCTGCCGCCGGAGATCGGGGGAGGTATCGATGAGGAGGTGCCTGCCGCCGTTTTCCACGAGGAGCGAGGTGCGGAGCCGCTCGATGCTGAGTTCCCGGGCGAAGGTGCAGTTCTCGCAGCTGCACCCGACCTTGGGGGTCCCCACCGCGTCGCCGGTTCCCAGGAAGGTGAGGTTCATGCGCCGGGCGGGACTCCCCTGAGCGCGTTCCGGTTCAGGACCAGGTCGTACCCCTTCTCGATGTCCTCCACCCCGACCCTCCTGCTTTCCCGCACGAGGGAGGAAAGAAGGGCCTCCTTGACGAGGACCCGGAGGTCTGCTCCCGAGAATCCCTCCGTCCGCCGGGCCAGCTCCCCGAGGTCACCGTCCCAGGGGAGGGGGGCCGTCACCTTCCCGAGAATGACCCTCCGGGTCTTCTCGTCCGGGAGGAAGAACTCCACCACCTCGTCGAACCGGCGCCAGGCCGCCTCGTCCAGGAGCTGGGGGTGGTTCGTGGCCGCGACGAGGAGCACCCCGTCCCGGACGAGGCTGACCCGGTCGATGTTCTTTAAGAGCATGTTCACCGCCCGCTTCAAGGCGCCGTGGTCATCGGTGATCCGGCTCTTCGCAACGAAGTCGAACTCGTCGATGAAGAGGATGGCCGGGGCGATCTTCTTCGCGAACTCGAAGATCCGGTCGATGTTCTTCGAGGTCTCCCCGAGGTACTGGGAGGTGACCATGGAGAGCCGGACCTCGAGGACGGGCATGTGGAGCTCCCGGGAGAGGGCGAGGGCGAGGGTCGTCTTCCCGGTGCCCGGGGGCCCGACGAAGAGGAGCTTCCCGAGCTCGTAGATCCGGTGGGACCGGAGGAGCTCCTGGTGGAGGAGGGCGGTCCGGACCTTCGCCGCGATCGCTGCCTGCTGCCCGGTGCAGACGAGGTCGGAGAGGGAGGGCTCCACCTCGTCCGGCGCCGAGACGATGAGGAGCTCGAGGGCCGCCTTCAGGGCCTCGTCGCCCTTGACGAGGGCCGCGATCTTCGCGTCCAGGTGGGCCCGGGTATCCTCGACCAGGGGGTTCCCTGCCTTCGCCGCCGCGTAGGAGACCCCCGCCGAGTCGAACCCCTCGAAGAAGCTCGCGAGGGCAGGGTTCGTGGCGATGAGGGGCTTCCCCCCCTTCTTCAAAAACCAGCCTGCCGCGGCATCCAGGGCGGAGATGCGCATCCGGTGGCCGAAGGAGTCCAGCTCCACGAAGGGGTTCCCCTTCACCTTCTCGGAGGCATCCGGGATCCCGGTTGCCTGGGCCACGGTCCCGTCCGAGACGATGACGGGCCGCTTCACCTGCCCCTCCGGCCCCATCCCGAAGGCCTCCCGGCAGCGGGGGGTCAGATCATTCTCATCCAGGTCCCGGTTCCGGTTGAAGACCTCGGCGGTGAGGAGGATCTCCATCACCTGCAGGATCTCGCTCGTCCCTTCTGCGGCCATACGTATAACTTAGGAAATTCGCCCCGGATGCCAATAAGGGTATCTCACCGGGTGGTGACGATGCACCCGTCGCCGGTGACGATGACCGTGTGCTCCGCCTGGGAGACGAGAGAGCCCGGCACGTCCCGGAGGACGGGGTAGGCATGGAGGTGGCCGGACCGGACGAGGGAGGCGAGGGTGAGATCGAGTTTATCCCCCGTGAGCCACCGGCGCGCGAAGGGGAGGCCGTGCCGTTCCCGCACCTGGTCGAGGATCCTCCTCGCCTCCGGGAGCCGGGCGGGCCGGTCACCCGTCTGCTGGTAGATCTGGACCCGCGGGCCGTCCGAGACGTACCCGGTCCCCGTGGAGGCGAAGGGCTCGATGGCAAAGACCATCCCCTCTTTGAGGACGGCCCCGCCGTTCATGCGGACGTTCGGGACCGTGGGGGGGGTATGGATCTCGAACCTCCCCAGCCCGTGGCCGGTCAGGTTCGCCACCGGCCTGAACCCGAGGGCCTCGATCTCCCCCTGGATGGCCGCCCCGAGGTCCCCGGTCGATACCCCGGGCCGGACGAGGGAGATGGCCTTCCCGAGGGCTGCCCGGGAAGCCCGGAGGAGGGGGCCGTTCTCCCCGAGGTCCACTGTTCCGGCGGTATCCGCGATGTACCCGTCCAGGTGGACCCCGAGGTCCATCTTCACCACGTCGCCGGCCCGGAAGACCCGGTCGTCCCCCTCGGATGCGGTGTCATGGGCCGCCGCCTCGTTCAGCGAGAGGTTCAGGGGGAAGGCGAGGCCTGCACCCTCCGCCCGGACGAGGGCCTCCACCTCCTCCACCACGCGGTGGAAGGAGGCCCCCGGTCTCACGAGGGGGAGGGAGCGACCGAGGATCCGGGAGGCGATCTTCCCCGCTTCCACGTACGCCCCGAGGATCTCGTCCTTCATACCCGGAGCTCCTTCGGGAGCCGGGTGAGGTCCCGGAACCCGTCCGCCGTGACGACGCCCGCGTCCTCGAGGCGGACACCGCCGACACCGGGGTAATAGAGGCCGGGCTCGAGGGTGATGACATTCCCTGCCGCGAGCTCGCCCCCCGCGGGCCCGAGGGTGGGGAGCTCGTGGACCTCGAGGCCCACCCCGTGCCCCAGGTTGTGGATGAACCCCTTCGTGTTGCTCTCGTAGCCCCGCTCCCTGAAGTAGTCCACCACCTTCCCGTGGATCTCCGCCCCCGTGGCTCCCGGGCGGACGAGGCCCGCGGCGAGCCCCTGCGCGCCCAGGACCGCCTCGAACATCTCCCCGATCTTGGCGGACGGCTCACCCTTCACC
>JAJRCS010000046.1 GCA_028678815.1 Methanomicrobiales archaeon
TCCTCTTCGCCGACGAGCCCACGGGGACCCTGGACCCCGAGACCGCCCGGCTCGTCCACGAGATGCTCAAGGGTGCGGCCACGGAGAACAACATGGGGATGATCGTCACCTCCCACTTCTCCCAGGTGGTCCAGGATGTGGCAGACCGGGCCCTCCTCCTGAACAACGGGGAGATCGCCATGATCGGCTCCCCCGCCGAGGTCATCGGGAAGTTCATGGCCGGCCTCCATGACAACGAGGAGTTCGCCCAGCCGAAGGTGGGAAATAAAATGATCGAGGGCCGGGACGTCATCAAGCGGTACATCTCCATGGACCGGGGGATGGTGAAGGCGGTGAACGGGGTCACCTTCGACGTCGCGGAGAAGGAGATCTTCGGGATCATCGGGAAGAGCGGGGCGGGGAAGACCACCCTCTCCCGGATGATCGCCGGCGTCATGGAGCCCACCACCGGCGAGATGAACATCCGGATAGGGGACGAGTGGGTGGACATGACGAAGCCCGGCATCGAGGAGCGGGGCCGGGCCAAGGCGTACATCGGCCTCCTTCACCAGGAGTACGACCTCTACCCCCACCGGACGGTGCTCGACAACCTCACCGATGCCATCGGCCTCGAGTTCCCCAAGGAGCTCGCGGTGAGAAAGGCCCTCATCACCCTCCAGATGGCCGGCTTCACCGAGGACAAGGCGAGGGACATCCTCGAGCGGTTCCCGGCCCAGCTCTCCGAGGGGGAGCGGCACCGGGTCGCCCTCGCCCAGGTCCTCATCCGGGAGCCCCGGATCGTCATCCTGGACGAGCCGACGGGGACCATGGATCCCATCACGAAGGTCGACGTGAAGCACTCCATCATGCACTCCCGGGACGAGATGGACATGACCTTCATCGTCGTCTCCCATGACATGGACTTCGTGAAGGACATCTGCGGCCGGCTCGCCCTCATGCGGGGGGGCCGGATCGTCCAGATGGGGTCGACCCCCGAGGTCCTCGCCTCCCTCACCGAAGAGGAACGGGCCATCATGTCCCGGCCGGCGCCTGCGGGGTGAGCGCCCGTGGAGATCCTCCTGGACGGCAGAAGGCTGGAGGTCCGGGAGGGTGCGAGCCTCGGGTCCGTCCTCGGGCCCCGGGACGCCCGGCTCGCCGTGGCCGTCATCCGGCCCCGGGCAGCGGAGGCGGCGGAGACCCGTACCGTCCAGGTCACCACCACGAAGGGGGAGGTGGTGGTGGAGCTCCTCCGGGCAGAGCCCGTCCTCCTCTCCGGGCCGGGCGGGGCCCGACCCCTCGCACTCCACTGGGCCGACCGGTACGCCGCCGCCTTCGGCCCGTTCCCGGCTGAGCTCATCCCCGCCCGGGTCCCCCGCCAGTACAGCCGGGGCGATCTCCTCCTCGGCTGCGGGGGGTATGACCCCTCCCGGTCCTACCTCATCTTCTCCCGGATGAACCACGAGGCTGACCACGGGGCGGCTGCCGACGGCGGGATCATCGGGCGGGTCATCGCGGGGAAGGGGGTCATCGACCGGTGGACGGAAGGGGACCGGATCGAGAAGGCGGAGCGGATCATCGCCTGGGCGGACCGGTCCACCTCCTTCACCACCACGGACACCGCCCTGCCCCTCGAGGAGGGGATGCAGGTCGTCACCCGGATCGAGGCCCTCGCCCAGGGCTACACCCCGGAGCATATCGATGTCACGGCCACCGAGCTCCTGGAGCACCTCCACCTCCTCCTGGCAAAGGGCCACTTCCGGGTGACCCGGGCCTCGAGCACCCATATCAGGGACGAGAGCCTCCCCGACCCCCATATCCCGGAGGGCGGGAAGGGGTTCCGGGGCGAGGGGACCATCACCCTCCGCACAAGGGGGCCGGCCGCCGGGGCGGCCTACATCTACCGGGCAGACGTGGCGGCGAATCCCTCCCATGCCGTCATCGGGCACGTGGTCCACGGGATCGAGCTCGCCCGGACGGCCGCCCCCGGGGACCTCCTCGCCGTGGAGGTCATCCCCCCGCGGATCGACTTCATCGGCCTTCCCGCCCCCGAGGCCCTCCGGCTCGCCGGGGAACGGGATCTCGCGGCCACCATCGACGACGGGGGGCCGGGCCGGGTGGTGGTGGACCAGGAGCCCGGAACAACCCTGGAGATGCTCGCCACCCGGAAGGTGCGCCTCGCCACGGCGCCGGAGGGGAAGGTCCTCGCCATCCGGCTCTTCCCGGAGGAGGCCCCCCAGACCTGCCATGTCTTCCGGGAGATCACCGGCCTCACCCGGCACGCCCTCGGGAAGATGCGTCTGTTCTTCCGGTTCGAGGACATTTCTCTCTTCAGGGGAGAGCTCAGGGAGGGGCTGAAGGTCCTCCCCGAGCATATCCCCCAGGGCGAGGTCCCTGCCTGGGCCCTGGGGATGACCAACGATGCCCGCCGGGGGGCCGGGACGGTGGGGATCCGGGCGGCCTCCCACGGGGAGTTCGGCCCCACCGCCGAGCCCTTCGACGGGTCGAACATCTTCGGCCTCCTCCTCGATACCGGGAAGTTCGCGGGTCTCAGGGAGAAGGATATGGTCTACGTGAAGGAGGTTCCATGAAACGCTACACCCCGTCCTACGTCGGGACGGTGACGGTCTACATCTTCATCGAGTCCACGGAGATCACCCCCGAGGACATCGCGGTCCGGGCCTACGAGATCGCGCCCCGGGCCATGGTCAAGGAGACCTGCTTCGGCCTCGAGGTGACCGGGAAGCCGGAGGAGGTGGACGGGATCGTGGAAAAGATCCGGGCCTTCGATCCCGCCCACATCTTCGTGAAGGACCGGGGGTTCCCGCCCGGCGATCCCCGCCGGTGCCGGGCCAACCTCGGCGGCGCCCGGCCGGGATTCCATGGTCACGAGTTTGAGCTCACCCTCATTGACCGCATCTCCCGGGGCCTCGAGGAGGACCTTCACCCCTCCGGGGCCCCCGTGCCGGCCGCCCGGTCCCGGCCGAGGCCCCCCCTTCCCGTAGACCAGCTCGAGAAGATCCTCTCCGAGGAGGAACCCGCCCATGGCTAAGGTCTTCATCTACCCGACAACGAGCCTCATCCTCACCGACCTCGTGAAGCGCTTCGGCCACGAGCCCCTCGGGGCGGCCATCGGGATCCGGGAGCGGGTCCAGGCCGCGGGCTTCGACTCCCCGCCCCTCCAGATCACCCCCGAGGAGCCGAAGAAGGGGCTGAAGTGGGCCGCGGTGGAGGTCCCGAGCGGGGTCCGGGGCCGGATGGCCATCCTCGGCCCCCGGATCGAGGAGGCGGACGCGGCCATTATCGTGAACGACGCCGACCTCGCCTTCGGGTGCATGGGCTGCGCCCGGACGAATGAGCTTCTCATCTACCTCCTCCGGACGAAGGGGATGCCCGTCCTCGACCTGGTCTACCCCACCTCCGAGGAGGAGGGGATCGCCTTCGTCGCGGCCATCCGGAAGTTCCTCAGGGAGCTCGGGGGTGCGAAGCCATGACGGCCCCCGTACGGATCGCGCAGCTCTCCTGCGGCCCCGAGTACAGCGGGGTCCAGAAGGAGATCAACGATGCCGCGGCCGCCGTCGGGGCCGAGATCTTCTACCCGGAGATGGCGTTAAAAGACCTCCAGCGGGACTACCCGGCCTTCGGCCTCGACATCCGGAGCCCTGACCTGAAGCTCGCCATCGCCCGGGCGATGGCCCTCGTGGAGGGCCGGATCGATGCCGACGCGGTTTTCATCGCGACCTGCTTCCGGTGCGCCGAGGGGGCCATCGTGAGAAACGAGCTCAGGCGCTACATCGTCGAGAAGTCGAGGCTCCCCGTGGTGTCGTACTCCTTCACCGAGCGGACCACCTCAGGGACCCTCCTCACGAGGATGGAGGCCCTGACCACCATCGCCCGGCGCCGGGCCCTCCTCGCCCGGGAGGTCCAGGAGGGGCTCACCCTCGGGGTGGACTCCGGTTCCTCCACCACGAAGGCCGTGGTGATGAAGGACAACCGGATCATCGGGAAAGGCTGGGTCCCCACCATTGAGGTGGCGAAGTCGGCCGGGACGGCCATAGAAAATGCCCTCTCCGAGGCCGGGGTGACGAGGAAGGAGATCGATGCCGTCGGGACGACCGGCTACGGCCGGCACCTCGTGGGATCGCAGATCGGGGCCGACCTCGTCCAGGAGGAGCTCACCGTGAACTCGAAGGGCGCGGTCTACCTGGCGGACCACCAGAA
>JAJRCS010000054.1 GCA_028678815.1 Methanomicrobiales archaeon
TCCCGGACCTCCTGCCTGAGGAGCTCGGTGTACCCGAGGATGACCATCAGCTGGTTCCGGATATCGTGCCGGGTGATGGAGGAGAGGAGGTTGAGCTTCCGGTGCGCGGTGAGGAGCTCCTCCTCCTTCTTCTTCCGCTCGGTGATATCCCGGACGAAGGCGAGGGTCGCGGGGGACCCGAGGTAGGTGATGATGACGGCATTGATGCCCAGGTGGATGGGGGACCCGTCCATCCGGTGGATGACCGTATCGTAGACCCGGGGGACGGGCTTCCCCGCGAGGCGCGCGCGGTGGATCCCGATGACCTTCTCCGTCTCGCCGGGATCGAGGAGATCGGCGTACTTCTTTCCCACGAGGTCCTCCGGGGCGCCCCCCCAGATCTCGGCCGCCCGGCTGTTGGCGAACCGGATGACCTCGTCCTGGATGACGAGGATCCCGTCGTTGGCCCGCTCGACGAGGGTCCGGTACTTCTCCTCGCTCTCCCTGAGCGCCTCCTCAGTCCGCTTGAGCCCGGTGATGTCCATGACGGACATGACACAGTGGAGGCTCCCGGGGATGAGGGCCACCGAGAAGATCCCCTGCTTGGCCTCACCCCACCGGTCCACCAGCCGGGCCTCGTAGTGCTGGGTCGCGGAGGCCGGGTCCTCCCGGAGGAGCCGGAAGTACTCGGAGAGCCGGGGGAGCTCCTCGGGCGGGATGAAGGAGGTCCAGGAGCTCTGCCCCTCGAGCTCCCGGGGCGGGAACCCGAGGAGGGGCTCCACCTCACCGTTCGCGAGGAGGATGGTCCCGCTGTCGTCCAGGATCACCGTGGCGGTGCCCGTGGTCCGGAAGATGGTGCGGTAGAGGTTCTCCGAGACCCGGATCTTCTCCTCGGCCCGCTTCAGCTCGGTGATATCGGTGACGGAGAGGACGACGTTCCGGGTGCCCGGCACGAGCTTCGCCGAGATGATCCCGACCCGGCTCCTCCCCCACCGGTCCATGAGCCGGGCCTCGAAGCGCTGGGAGGACCGGGCCGGGTCCGTGAGGAGGAGGCGCCAGTACTCGCTGATGCGGGGGAGCTCGTCGGAGGGTACGAAGGCCGACCAGTGGACCTTCCCCTCGAGCTCGGCCGGGGTGTACCCGAGGATCGGCTGGGCCTCGTGGTTCGCGAGGATGATGATCCCGTTCTCGTCGAGGATGGCCGTCGCTGACCCGGTGATCTCGAAGATGGTGCGGTACCGCTGCTCCCGCTCCCTGAGGGCCTTCTCCATCCGGTGGTTCTTCACCGAGAAGGCGACGATCCTCGCGAGCTCGGCAAAGAGGGTCTCGGGGTCCCCGCCCTTGGTGAGGTAGAAGTCTGCCCCGAGGTTCAGGGCCTCCATCGCGACCTGCTCGCTCCCCTTCCCCGTGAGGATGATGAAGGGGGTGGTATCGCCCCCGTCCCTGAGCAGTTTCAGGAACTCGATCCCGTCCATACCCGGCATGTCCAGGTCGCAGACGATGGCATCGGAGGGCCGGGCCTCGTGCATCCCGAGGGCGCCGGAGCCGGTCAGGGAGGTGGAGAGCTCGATCCCCTCCGCATTCCTGAGGAAGTGTTTCGCGAGGCCGAGGAGTTCCTCTTCGTCGTCGACCATGAGGAGGGATATCACGTCTACCATCCGACCACGTTCACACGACGAGTATTCGGACTCGCTGGCAGATGTACCTTTCCCATGGCGTGCCGGGGGATACCCTCTCATCATGCGGGGGACCGGGCCTCCGGCCCCGAACGGAGATGCCGGCGGGGAGAGGCGGGCGGGGCGGGGAAGCCCGTGCCCGCCGGCTGCCCCCTCACTCGATGGTCCGCTTGTAGGTCGTGATCCCGAGAATGATGGCCGCTACGGAGAATACGACGAGGGCGAAGAGATCCGGCCAGATGATATCGATCCCCTGGTTCCGGAGGAGGATGCTCCGGAGCGCATCAACGGTGTAGTACTCGGGGTTGATCACGGTGATCCACTGGAGCCAGTCGGGCATGCCCTGGACCGGGTAGAAGGCCCCGCTCGTCATGAAGAGCATGAGGTTGAAGAAGGCCACGGTGGAGGCGTACTCCTGCTGGGTGTTGAACCGGGAGGCGACGGAGACGACGAGGGCGGTGACGCCGATGGAGGAGACGAAGAGGACGAGGAGGACAAGGAAAAACTGCTCGGGGGTCCGCACGACGATGCCCGCGATGAGGATATCCACGATGAAGATGATGAACCCGGCGAGGAAGGCCCGCAGTGTCCCGCTCCCGATGATCCCGAGGATGATGCTGGAACGCTTGACCGGCGTGACCAGGTACCCCTCGATGATCCCCGCCTCCCGGTCCCGGATGAGGGCGAAGGCCCCGCCCATCATGGTGGTCATGAAGATGGCCATGACGATGACGCCCACGCCGAAGAACTGGAAGTACTCGATCTTCCCGTACACCCGGTTGAACTCGACCGGGTTCCGCGCCCCGGTGCCGGCGATGGCGGCCGTGACCCCGCCCTCCATGATGGACGGGACCATGTAGTCGGAGCTGTCCTCGTAGACCCGGACGGCACCCCCCCGCTCGATCTCCGAGGGGAAGATGACCGCTCCGCTCGTCCGCCCTTCGGCGAGCGCCCGCTTGGCCCGCCCCTCGTCCGGATACACCGTGACCTGGAAGGTCGGGGGCTTGTCGGGGGCGGAGCGGAACTCCCGGAGGGCCTCGCTGGCCTGGGTGAAGAGGGGCGTCTCGACGGTATAGGGCTCGGCCTGGACCACGGCGATGTGGATGCCCGTGATGGTCCCCCCCATGGCGTTCCCGAAGATGACGAGGTAGAAGATGGGGATGAAGAGGGTCATGAGGATGACGAAGGGATTGCTGATGAACTTCTTCATGTCCCGCCGGAAGATCGCGACGGCCCCCCTGATCATGGCCGCCGCCCCCTGCCGCCGGGAGGCGGAGCTCCCGCCGCATCCCCGTTCCCGGAGTCGAGCTTCCTCCCGGTGAGGTGGATGAAGACGTCCTCGATGGAGGGGGAGTGGATGGAGATGGAGGTCATGGGGATGGAGAACCGTTCGAAGATCCCGATGATGGCGGGGAGGACGCTGTTCCCGTTCCGCGCATGGATCCGGAGGGAGTCACCCTTCACCTCGAGGGAGGTGACGAGCCCCGAGGCCTCAATCGCGGCCACGACCCCCGGGTCCATCCTCCCGACCCCGATGTCGATGAGGTCGCCGGCGGGGAGGGCCCGCTTGTGGTTCCCGGGGGTATCGAGGGCGATGA
>JAJRCS010000238.1 GCA_028678815.1 Methanomicrobiales archaeon
CAAGTTTAAATATAACGAGGTTACTGAAAATATTCATGGTCGCGGCAATTGGGTCGATCGAGCGGTTCTTTTCCGGCGAAAAGCGAAGATCCGTTACGGGCAAAATATGCATAATCCGCTACATGAAAGCCTGTTGCGGCGCATAGCGGCCTTTTTGATTATCGTTATATAATGACGTGTACAGATGAATCATCTGCCACTTTCAATACCAACACTGCTCTGGCGCGGATAAACTCAAATAGCATTGTGTTACAATAATAAAAAAATATTTTACCTAGTACTTGACATGAGCGTCAAGGTTATGTAGTCTACACCAAAATCATCAGGGATGGGTGACGAGTCATGAGCGAGATACCCTACAAATCGATTCCCGACATGCTGCGGCATCACGCCGGGGCGCTGAAGGGGAAGCTGGCCCTCAAATTCCGCAAGCAGGGCAAGTATGTGACCCTGAGTTACGCCGAGTTCTACCATCGGGCGCTGATGGCGGCCCGAGGGCTGAAGAAATGCGGCATCCAGCCCGGCGACAAGGTGGCGATACTTTCCGAGAACAGGGCCGGGTGGGTGATCGCGGATATGGGAATCCTGATCGCCGGCGCTGTCACGGTGCCGATCTACGCAACCAGCACCCCGGAGCAGGTGGAGTATGTGATCAACCACTCCGGTGCGAAGATTGTTTTCGTCTCAAACAAGTTCCAGTACACCAAGCTCCTGAAGGTCCGCGAGGCAATCCCCCAGGTGCGGCAGGTCGTCTCATTCGAACGTTTTCTCGGCGAGGCGTCGCTGCCGGTCTGCACCTTCTATCAGCTGTCCGAGATCGACCTGCCGGTTACCGACGAGGAGAGGACCGAACTGGAGATCGGCATCGATCGGATCACGCACGACGACCTGGTGACCATCATTTACACCTCCGGAACCACCGGTGTTCCTAAAGGGGTGATGCTCTCCCACGGCAACGTCCTGTTCGACGCCACGGCTAGCATCAAAAAGAACAACGCCCTCACCGAGCGTGATGTTGCTTTGAGCTTTCTGCCGCTCAGCCATGTGTTCGAGAGGACGATCGGCTATTACACCATCATCATGCTCGGCGCTCTGATGGCGTTTGCCGACAGCATCGAGAAGGTACCGGAAAACATGATGGACGTGAGGCCGACCGTCATCGTGAGCGTGCCGCGGCTCTTCGAGAAGATCCACTCGCGGATACTTGAGACCGTGCACACGATGCCGGCGGCAAAGCGGGGGCTGTTCCACTGGGCCTTACGGATCGGCAAGCGGTATGTGGAGCAGAAATACGTTGAGCGTCAGCCGGTGCCGTTTTTGACGCGGTGCGAATACCGGCTGGCGGACACTCTGATTTTTCGTAAGTTGCGTGAGCGCTTCGGCGGCAACATGCGGTATTTCTGTTCCGGCGGGGCGCCGCTGGACAAGTCGATCAACGAGTTCTTCTGGATCATCGGCATCCCCATCCTGGAAGGATACGGCCTGACCGAGACGAGCCCGGTGCTTACGCTCAACACGCCTGAGTGTGTCCGTTTCGGGTCGGTTGGTACTCTTCTGGAACAGACCGAGGCGAGGTGCGACAGCGACGGGGAGATTCTGGTCCGGGGGCCACAGGTGACTTCCGGCTACTACGACGACCCTGAGGCTACCAGCCAGGCATTCGATGACGGGTGGTTCCGGACCGGCGATATTGGCCATATCGAAAACGGCTTCCTGTTCATCACCGACCGGAAGAAAGAGCTGATCATCACGGCGGGCGGCAAGAACATCGCGCCGCAGCCGATCGAAAACGAGCTGAAGCTGGACAAGTACATCTCCCAGGCCTTCGTCTACGGCGACCGCAAGCCGTACCTCACCGCGCTCCTGATACCGAATTTCGACCGGGTCATCGAATATGCCAAGGAACACCATGTGAACTACTACGACATGGATGACCTGGTGATGCACGAGCCGATCGAGGAACTGCTGCAGCAGCGGGTGGCCGAGATCAACAACCGGCTGGCGCCCTACGAGACCATCAAGAAGTTCGTCCTACTTCCCCGTGACTTCTCCATCGAGGGGGGGGAGCTGACGCCGACCCTGAAGTTCAGGCGCAAGCATATTTATGAAAAGTACAAGGACCGGATCGAACGGATGTATGGGGAGAACGGCATTTGACGTTGACCCCCCACCTGACCTCGTCAGGGAGGGGGATCGGCAAGTATGGCATATGATGATCAAGCAACCGAACGGAGGAACACGATGAAACGGATCAACAAGGTGGCAGTTCTCGGGGCAGGGGTCATGGGGGCGACCATCGCCGCCCACCTGGCCAACGCCGGAATTCGGACGCTCCTGCTGGATATCGTCCCCAAAGAGCCGAACGATGCGGAAAAGGGAGCCGGCCTCACCCTTAACGACAAGGCGGTGAGGAACCGCATCGCCGCGAACGGACTGGAGGGGCTGAAGAAGATGAAGCCGGCAGCCTTCTTCATTCCTGGTTATGCAGCCTCCATCGAAGTGGGGAACTTCGAGGACGACATGGCCCGGCTGAAGGAGTGCGACTGGGTGATCGAGGTGGTCGTGGAGAACATGGCCATCAAGAAGAAGCTCTTCACCGAAAAGGTGGTGCCCAACCTGAAGGAGGGTGCCGTCCTCTCCACCAACACCAGCGGCCTGTCGGTCAACGAGATGGCCGAGTGTCTGCCTGCGGAGGTCAGGAAGAGATTCCTGGTGACCCACTTCTTCAACCCGCCGCGCTACATGCGGCTCCTGGAGATCGTCCCCTGCACCGATACCGACCCGGCGGTGACCGCCGACATGGCCGACTTCATCGCCAAGCGGCTCGGCAAGGGGATCGTCTACGCCAAGGACACCCCCAACTTCATCGCCAACCGGATCGGCGTCTACGCCATTGCCAACTCCATCAGGACCATGGTGGCGATGGGGATGACCGTCGAGGAGGTGGACGCCGTAGCCGGCCCGGCCACTGCCAGGCCCAAGAGCGCCGCCTTCCGCACCTCCGACCTGGTGGGGATCGACACCCTGCGGCACGTGGCCAACAACTCCTATGAACTGCTGGTGAACGACGAGGAGCGGGAGATCTTCCGCTTTCCCGCCTTCATCGATGCCATGGTGGAGAAGGGGCTGCTGGGGAACAAGAGCCGGCAGGGGTTCTTCAAGAAGGTGAAGGGCGAAGGCGGCACTTCGTTCTTCTACTACGACTACACCACCGGCGAGTACGTTCCGTCGCAACGCCCGAAATTCGCCTCCGTTGAGGGGGCAAAACAGATCGACGATCCGGCCAAGCGGCTCCAGGCGGTCGTCTCCGGGTCCGACAAGGGGGCCGAGTTCGCCTGGCGGAACCTCCGCGACACCCTGATCTACACCTTCAAGCGGATTCCCGAGATCGCCGACGACATCGTCAACGTGGACAATGCCATGCGTTGGGGATTCAACTGGGAGATCGGCCCGTTCGAGATGTTCGACGCCGTCGGCGTGGCCGCGTTCGTGGCCCGGGCAGAAAAGGACGGGGTGCAGATCCCGGACGGTCTGAAGGAGATCGAGCGGTTCTTCCGGTTCGAGTACGGCAGGAAGCAGTACTACTGCCTCGCGAGCAAAGAGTATCGCGACGTCCCGGTCCGGGCCGACCAGCTCTC
>JAJRCS010000173.1 GCA_028678815.1 Methanomicrobiales archaeon
GAAGTTCTCGGTGGAGATGAGGAGGTCTTCACCATCGATGACCAGGTACTTCGCGTGGTTGTACCGGTACCGGGCGTGGGCGGTGGCATTGGTGGCCATGGCGAGGACGGGGATCCCGGAGCGGTTGAGGGCAGAGCAGGCGGACCATTCGTCCGGGCTGATGCCGCCGACCGGGCCGCCCTCCAGGAGGACCGTGACCGCCACCCCGCGCTCCTTCGCGTCCAGGAGGAGGTCCCGGATACCGGGGTGGGTGAGCTCGTAGGCATTCACGAGGATCTCCTGCCGGGCCTGGCCGACCGCCTGCCGGATGACACCGAAGGAGGAGTCGGGGGAGACGAAGCCGGTCACCGTCGCGTTCCCGTAGGTCGCGGGGGTGAACTGCGACTGGCCGAGGAGGAGAACCCGGGGGTCCCAGCCGGAGTCTGCGAGGTAATGGACCTGCCCCTCCCGGGGGCGGAGATCGCCGGGCCAGCGGAGGGTCTGGACAGCCTCGCCCCGGACCGAGAGGACGAGCTCGTCCCCGTCGTTTGCCGGGGCAAACCGCCCGGCCTTCACCATGTCCGGGACAGCGGGGCTCGTGTCCACGAGCTCGAAGTCGGGGAGGCTGCCGTGGATGGCCCGGTAGGGGAGCGCCCCGTCTGCCACCGTGACCCGGCCCAATGCGTGGGATCCGGTGGGGAAGGAAATGGTCCCCTCCCCGTCGCTGAGGCTGACATTCGCGAGGGGACCGGTCCCTTCCAGGACGAAGTAGGCGTCCGCGTCCCGGGGGAGGTAGGTGTCCGGGAAGAACTCGACCACCCGGAAGGCGGAGACGGGCGGGAGGAGGAGGACCAGGACGAGGAGGAGGACGAGGGGAGCCCGGCGCATCCCGGAGGAGTACGCCCTCCTCTTTTATGAAGGGCGCGATCGATCTCTCTCATATGCGACCGGTTCCTCCCCGGGCGGCGGGAGGCAGAACATGGCGTCGCGGAGGAGGATGAGGCTCCCGTGCGACCGGAGAACCGTCCGCTCGTGGTGAAGGTCGGGGGGAGCCTCTTCCCCGAAACGGGAAGGATCATCCCTGTGCTCCTGGAGAGCCGGAGGCCGCTCCTCGTCGTCCCCGGCGGTGGCCCCTTCGCCCGGATGATCCGGTCCCTCCAGCTCCCCGACGACCCGGCCCACTGGATGGCCGTCCTCGCCATGGACCAGTTCGGGTGGTACCTCGCGGCAGGGGGGCTGCCCGTCACCCACGAGCTGTCCCGGCCCCGCGGGGTGGAGATCCTCCTCCCCTACCGGGCCATGCGCGAGCGGGACCCGCTCCCCCACAGCTGGGACGTCACCTCCGACACCATCGCCGCGTGGGTGGCCGCGGAGCTCGGGCTCGCCCTCCTCCTCCTCAAGTCGGTGGACGGCCTCACGAGGGACGGCGTCCTCGTCCACCGGGTCACGGAGCCCTTCCCCTGCGCAGAGGTGGACCCCTGCCTTATCCCCTTTGCCCTCGCCCGCGGGGTGCATACCACCGTCCTGAACGGCCGGGCAGAGGGCCGGCTCCGGGACTTCCTGGGAGGGGAGGAGGTGACCGGCACGGTCATCGAACCAAGGATTTAATTCCCGGAAGGGTTAGATTATAAAGAATCCTTTGGGAGACGGTAAATGGAGATAAAAAAGTGTACCTCCTGCAGCGCCCCCCTCGCTGAGCAGGGGGCAGCGGAGTTCGGGTGCCCCGAGTGCAAGACCCTCATCCGCAGGTGCGTCCGGTGCAGAATGCAGAGCGTCCCGTACATCTGCCCGAAGTGCGGTTTCTGGGGGCCGTGAGGGATGGGTAAGGTCGTTGCCCTCGTCCGGATCATGCCCGAGTCGGCGGACGTGGACATGAAGAAGCTCGAGGGCGAGCTCCGGAAAAAGGTCCCCTCCATCCAGGACGTGGGGGTCGAGCCCATCGCCTTCGGGTTAAAGGCCCTCAAGATCGCGGTGATCGTCGAGGACAGCGAGGGGGGCACCGATGCCGTGGAGCAGGCGCTCGCCGGTGTACCCGGCGTCTCGCAGGCCGAAACAGTCTGCGTGAACCGGATGATCTGAAAATCGAGATCCCGTATCCATCATTTCAATTTTCACAGGTTCAGGAGCACAGGACCACATGTACTGGTCCTGCTTCTGGTGTGCTCTCGGGGGCTCGCCCGCCCCTGCCGCATTTATAAAAAAATTGGAGGGAATACACCCCTGCACCCCCTCCTTTTTCCGTTCAATCAGGGCAGGTCAAGAGGGACCTTGACCGTTGCGGATGCCAATGCGCTGTTTTCTGAAGTATCGGTCACCTGGTAAGTTATAGTATAAACGCGGCCTGTTCTATCGCCGTCTCTCTCAGCTCTCAGCTTGAAGTGGTAATTGTCCACATTCACGATGTCGTTCACCGTGTTGCCATCACCTCCACCTTTAGCGTCATCGGGTTCGTTACTCGTAGCAGAGACGAAAGCAATAGTTGGAGAACCACAATTGTCCGCGACTGTTACGGTAGCTGTTACGTCACCATACTTGTGGTTCGGAGGCCAAAGGGTGTCCGGGCTGACTGTTACGGTTATCACGGGGGCCTCATTATCCTCGACTGTCACAGTCTGCGTGCATGAGGCGCTGTTTCCTGCATCATCGGTTGCTGTCCAGGTAACAGGTGTTGTACCCTTGGGGAACTGTGCAGAAGCATCGTTGGTGACTGTGGGAGCAGGATCACAGTTATCTGAGACGGCTGGCGAACCGAGGATTACTCCGGCGGCGTAGCATACCCCAGGATCGGTATTCACCGTCAGATCTATTGGGCAGGTTATCACGGGGGCCTCATTATCCGTGACTGTCACGGTCTGCGTGCATGAGGCGCTGTTTCCTGCACCATCGGTTGCTGTCCAGGTAACAGTGGTTGTACCCTTGGGGAAGGGTGCAGGAGCATCGTTGGCGACTGCGGGAGCTGGATCGTATTTATCTGAGACGGTCGGCGAACCGAGGTCTACTCCGGTAGCGGAGCATACCCCGGCATCGGTATTCACCGTCACATCCGACGGGCAGGTTATCTCCGGCGGAATTGTATCCAACACCACTGTGATGGGAACTGCATCCCAGCCGCTGGCGTCGTTATTGTCGCTATTGCCATCCGTG
>JAJRCS010000174.1 GCA_028678815.1 Methanomicrobiales archaeon
CCCGGATGGCGATGAGGGTCTGCTTCCCCTCCCGGAGGTCCGAGCCCCGGTCCTTGCCGCTCACCGAGGCGGGCACCGTGAGGTCGATGAGGTCGTCCTGGATCTGGAAGGCGATCCCCGTGGTGAGGCCGTACTGGTAGAGGGCATCGGCCTGCATCGGCCTCGCCCCGGCGAGGATGGCCCCCATGGAAGCGGCGGCGGCATAGAGGGACCCGGTCTTCTTCCGCACCATCTCGAGGTACTCGACCTCGGTGACCTCCTCCTTTCCCTCGAAGCTCATGTCCAGGTGCTGGCCGTCGCAGATCTCGGCGCAGGTGTGGGCGAGGAGGGAGACCGCCCGGACCCTCGCGCTGTCGGTGGCCGGCGTCCGGCAGAGAACCTCGAAGGCCCGGGCATAGAGGACGTCGCCGGCGAGGATGGCCGTCGGCTCGTCCCAGAGGGTGTGGACCGTGGGGACGCCCCTCCGCTCGGCGTCCTGGTCCATGATATCGTCATGGATGAGGGTGAAGGAGTGGATGAGCTCCACGGCGAGGGCCGCGGGCATCAGCTCGAAGGAGGAGCCCTTCTTCACCGAGTCGGCGGAAAGAAAGAGCATGGCGGGCCGGAGGCGCTTTCCCCCGGCGAGGAGGAGGTGGGCCGAGGCCCTGGCGAGGGCGCCGTAGGGGTTCCCGAAGGTCCGCTGGAGGGCGAGGTCCACGTCCTGCGCCACCCCGTCCAGGTACTCGGAGAGTTCCATGGGGCAGCCTCACCGTGCGATGATCATCCTCTGGCCGTTCCGGAGGATGTGGAGATCCTTCTGGTACGTGTACCCGCACTCCTCGGCGAACTCGGTGTAGGCCCCGGTCTGCTCGATCCCCCCGTGGGACGGGATGATGTGCTGGGGGTCGAGGAGGTGGACGAGCTCGTAGTGGTCCTCCCGGTAGGCATGACCTGAGACATGGAGGTCCTCGAAGATCCGGGCGCCCCGCATCTTCAGCCGGGTCTCCACCATGTACCGCTGGCCGTAGTTCATGGGGTTCGGGATGACCCCGGCCGAGAAGAGGATCTTGTCCCCCTTGTCGATCTGGTACGGGGTGTCGTTGAGGGCGATCCTCGTGAGGATGGACCCCGGCTCGCCCTGGTGGCCGGTGACGATGGGCACGAACTTGTCCTTGCCCATCTTCATCATCCGGCGCATGGTCCGCTCCACGGTCCGCCGGTTCCCGAACATGGAGAGGGTCTGGGGGAACCCCACGAGCTTCAGCTGCTCGGCGGTGGAGCTGTACCGCTCCATGGACCGGCCGAGGAGCACGGGCTTCCGGCCCATCTCGTGGGCGCACTCGGCGATGGTCTTCACCCTCGCGATGTGGGAGGAGAAGGTGGAGACGAGAATGGCGTTCTTGTCATCCTCGTAGCTCGTCATGACGTCCCGGACGATGTCCCGGGCGACCCGCTCGCTCGGGGTCCGGCCCTTCATGTGAACGTTCGTGGACTCGGCGATGAGGACGAGGACCCCCTCCTTCCCGATCTGCCGGAGCCGGGCGAAGTCCGGGGGCTCCCCGATGACCGGGGTCCGGTCGAGCTTGTAGTCATTGGAGTACACGATGGCGCCCTGCCGGGTGTGGAGCACCGGCATCACCGTGTCGATGATGGAGTGCTGCATCCGGACGAACTCGAGGGTGAGCTCGGGCGAGATGGTGTACTTCTGCCCCGACCGGAGCACGAAGAGCTTGTTGTTCACCCCGAACTTCTGCTCGCCCGCGATCTGCTGCCGGATCAGCTCGATGGTATAGGGCGTTGCCACGATGGGGGCGTTGTACCGGTGGGCCAGCTTCGTGACGGCGCCGATATGGTCCAGGTGGCCGTGGCTGAAGACGATGGCCTTCACCGTCCCCTCCACGGAGTTCATCATCGTATCGTCGGGAATCGCCTTCATCTGGATGAGATCCAGCGAGTGCATGTTCTCGATCTCGGCATCCTCGTGGATCATCACCTGGTCGAGGCGAAGCCCCATGTCGAAGACCACGATCTCCTTTCCGCAGCGGACGGCGGTCATGTTCCGGCCGACCTCGTCGTAGCCGCCCACCGCGATTATCTCAATTTCCATTTACGTTCTCTCCTCTCTTCTTGGTCATCTGCCGGGTAATCCCGGTGATGTATGTACGCACGTTTCTCATTGATTTCACCGTCCGGGCGCCCGAGAGGAACATGGCCACGGCCAGCTCCCTCGTGTACCCGTCTATTGCTCGTTCCACTGCCTCTTCCGATTCCATGGCGGGGGCAAGGAGGGGGAGGGCCATCCCGCAGAGGTCTGCCCCGAGGGCGAGGGCCCTGGCCATGTCCAGGCCGCTCCGCACCCCGCCCGTCGCGATGACCGGGCCCTTCCCGGCGACCTCGCGGAGGCTCACCACCGTGGGGATGCCCCAGTCGCAGAAGCGCTCCCCCATCCGGGCCTGGGGGCTCCCGGGCGAGCGGAGGGCCTCCACCCTCGCCCAGGAGGTCCCCCCGAGGCCGCCGAGGTCGATGG
>JAJRCS010000226.1 GCA_028678815.1 Methanomicrobiales archaeon
CGAGAAGCCGGTCCGGCTCTTCATCGTGGACTCCCTCACCGCCCACTTCCGGGCCGAGTACGCCGGCCGGGGGACCCTCGCCGCCCGGCAGCAGAAGCTGAACCGGCACATGCATGATCTCTTCCGGCTCCTCGACGAGCACAATGCCGTTGGCCTCGTGACGAACCAGGTCCTCTCCAACCCAGCGGTCTTCTTCGGCGATCCCACGAAGCCCATCGGCGGGAACATCGTCGGCCACACCGCGACCTTCCGGATCTACCTCAGGAAGAGCAAGGGCGGGAAGCGGATCGCGAAGCTCGTGGACAGCCCGAACCTCCCCGAGGGCGAGGCGGTCTTCATGGTGGAGCAGGCCGGTCTTAAACCCGTTTAAGGGTCTCAAACCAGTTTGAGGGCCCCGGGCCTGCCCGAGGGCCCCTGCCTGCCCCGGTGACGGGCAGGAAACCCCTCCCTTTTTGAGCCGGCCGGTTCCAGATCAAGAGCGTGCCCACCCTGCGAGCCGTTGCCTGCGATGTGGACGGGACCATCACCGGCCGGAACCGGCGTATCAGCCTTGCGGCCATCGCCTCCATCCGCGACCTCGTGGACCGGGGTGTTGAGGTGGTCCTCTCGAGCGGGAACACGGCCTGCTTCCTCGACGCCCTTGCCCGGATGATCGGGACCACGGGGACCGTCATCGCCGAGAACGGCGGGGCCTGGCGGATCGGCTTCACGGGGCCCCTCCAGGTCGAGGGGGACCGGGCCCCGGTCCTTGCCGCCTACCGGGCCCTCGAGGAGTTCTACCGGGGGCGGGGCATCATCCTCGACCCCTACAGCGAGAGGTACCGGTTTTCGGACGTGGCCTTTGCCCGCACCGTCCCCCCTGACGAGGTCCGGGAGTTCGTGCGGGACCGGGGGGTGAAGGTCATTGACACGGGGTTTGCCCTTCACCTGCAGTCGAAGGGGATCAGCAAGGGGCTCGCCCTCACCCGGCTTGCCGCCGGCATGGGGATCCCGTTGGAGGAGTTCCTCGCTGTGGGGGACTCCGAGAATGACGTGGAGATGATCGAGGCCGCGGGGATCGGGGTCGCCGTTGCAAACGCCGGGGAGGCGGTGAAGGCGGCTGCCGATTATGTCACGGAAAAGGGAGACGGGGATGGGTTCGCCGAGGCGGTGGCGAGGTATCGGCCTTATTTCTTGGAGAGGTAGCGGTCGACGACGATATAGTCCTTGATGTCCTTGACCGCCTCGAAGGGGATGAACATCCGGTCGCCGTCCATCCGGAAGCCCTCGACATTGAAGTTGGGGTCCGGGACCACGATGAGGTCGACCACCTGCCCGGTCTCGAAGTCCACCATGACGTTCCGGAGCGTGCCGATGACCATCCCATCATTGGACATGACCTTTTTTCGCGAGAGGTTGCGGGATAAAATCAAACTCATATAAAAAGAGGAGTACTTTGTAATACTTAAATTGTTCTCTAGGACGTACGGGCGAAATCAGGAATTTAAGAGAATCTGAACCGAAATCGGGGTGTGCACGCGCGCCCCTGCCGGCCGGCGCCCCCTTCACGGCCCCCGTTTCCCTCTCCCGCGGGGTTCCCGGGCGGCCAGGGAGTCCTCTCCGGAGAATCCCTCCGGTCAGAGGGACGGGAAGACCCCGAGGACGTCCGACTGGGTGAGGATCCCGACGGGCTTCCCCCCGTCCACCACGATGAGCCTCCCGATCTCCTTCTCCTTGAACCGGGTCACCACCTCGTAGAGCCTCGTGTCCGCCTCGGCGAGGACCACGTCGCTCGTCATGACGGAGGAGACCGGGGTATCCATGGGGAGGTCCCTGTCCAGGCCATGGGCGATGTCCGTGAGGGTGACGATCCCCAGGAGCTTCCCGCCCTCCATGACCGGGGCCCCGTGGATGTGCTTCGCGGTGAAGAGGTGGAGGGCCTGCCGGAAGCTCGTGCCCGGGGAGAGGGTGATGAGGGGGGTGCTCATGAAGTTCCGGATGGCCTTCTTGGGGAGGGAGATCATCTCGGAGATGGAGAGGAGGATGGACTGCTGCACCTCGTCCTTGCCATAGATCTCGCCGCGGATGATGAGCTTGTTCACGGGCGTCGGCCCGATGGTGATCTCCTCGCCGATCTCGAAGGTCTTCACCGAGCCCCCGACCTTCACCATGGCATGGCAGAGGTCGGGGTGGCAGAGGGTGGTGAAGTCCACCTCGGTGACCCTCATCCCGGGGACGGGCTCCCCGTTCCGGAGGACCGGCACCGTTGCCTCCTGGTCGAGGTTCGAGAGGTTCAGCTCCCGGTAGGCGAGGGCGGTGGGATTGTACCCGCCCTTGGGGCCCGGCACCCCGTCCACGAACCCGATGGCCTTCAGGGCCTGCATCTGGTTCCTGACCGTCCCCGGGTTCCGGTTGAGAACCTCGGCTATCTCCTCGCCCTTGATGGCATGGGAGTGCTGGTGGTAGAGGGTGATGAGGGTGATGAGGATCTCCTTCTGGATGAGGGACAGATCCATAATGATTAATCATAGGAAATTGGATATATAAGTTCGTTGCGTGACGTGGACCTAGAGAAGATCCCGACGGTTCCCACCGCCGAGGAGATCCTGGACCGCTCCCTCCGGAGGGCGGCCACCAGGATGAAGGAGAAGAAGAACAAGGAGCGCGCCGACCGCGAGTTCGTCATGGCCATCGCCGCCTCCCTCCATGCCCGGCTCGTGAAGGTGATGCAGTCCTTCCCCGAGTTCGAGGAGCTCCCGCCCTTCTACCGGGATCTCGTTGATGCCCTCTTCGGCATAGAGAAACTGAAGATGGCCCTCGGGAAGGTCGGCTGGGCCGCGAAGAACGTGAAGAGGATCGGCGGCGAGATGTCCCGGGAGATCCGGTGGTCCGGCGACACCCGGGGGGTGCGGAAGCGGGCGGTGGCCAGGCTCTCCTCGGTGGTGCACCGGGCGGAGAAGGACCTCCTCTTCTTAAACGAGGTCCGGAACACCCTGCGCGCCCTCCCGGTCCTCAGGGACGAGTTCACCATCGTGGTGGCCGGCTACCCCAACGTCGGGAAGTCCTCCTTCATCCGGCTCGTCTCCTCGGCAGACCCCCAGGTGGCCTCCTATCCCTTCACGACGAAGGGGGTCATCGTCGGCCACCGGAAGGAGGGACGGTCGGGCGTCCAGTTCGTGGATACGCCCGGGATCCTCGACCGGCCGCCCGAGGACCGGAGTCCCATCGAGCGGCAGGCCGTCTCGGCCCTCATGCACGCGGCCCGCGCCGTCCTCTTCATCCTCGACCCGAGCGAGATGTGCGGGTACCCCGTGGAGCGGCAGCTCGCCCTCCTCGGGGAGGTGAAGGAGATGGTCCCTGTACCCGTCGTGGTCGCGGTGAACAAGGCGGACGTGAAGGCGATGGAGGGGTACCTGAACATGTCCACCCTCACCGGGGAAGGCGTGGACGTGGTCCTCGCGGAGCTCCTCAGATACCGGGTATCCAGCCCCACGCCCCTGAAAGGGCGCACCCGATAAGGAAGCCCGCGATGGTCCCCCCGTTCAGGGGCGGGAGGCCGGCCTGGGGCTTCCCCCGTTTCACGGCCCTGAGGAGGAGGGAGAGGCCCGCGAGGGACCCGATGACCGCCCCGAGGGCAGGGGGCGGGACCGCCCAGCCCTCGACCGGGAGGAAGACGTAGGCCGAGACCACGAGGATGGTGGGCATGATGAGGTCCCCCATCCCGATGATGAAGGCGCCCCGCTCCTTCCTCTCTCCTTCCTTCACCTCCCCGCCCCCTTCACCCCCGATGGTGATACCCTCCTTGATGAAGGAGTAGTCCCGCCGCTTCGGGATGACGAAGAGGATGGGGGCCTTCACGGAGAGGACCCCCTCGGCGAGGGTGATCATGTGCTTCGTCCGGTAGACCGAGATGGCGTCGTACACCGCGAGGAGGACGAGGAGGAGGAGGGCGGGGAGGATCCCCACGGCGATCCCGAAGATGGAGGCGACCCCGGCGCAGATGAGGATGCCCAGGGTGTCGATGACGTACCACTCCGGGTACTTGTAGAGGAGCACCGTCGCCCCCGCGGCGAGGAGGAGGGTAGCGAGCCCGGCGATCTCGTTCTCGCCGGTGAGGATGAGGGCGAGGGCCCCGAAGATGTAATAGAAGGTGAAGAAGAGGGAGAGGCCGATGATGGCCGAGAGGAGGAACTTCACCCCGAACCGGATGAGGGCGAGGATGAAGAGGGTGAAGACCAGGAGGAGGACGAGGAAGACCA
>JAJRCS010000002.1 GCA_028678815.1 Methanomicrobiales archaeon
GAGCTCCGCCCCCACCTCCTCGCCTCCTATGTCCACGAGCTCGCGAACCTCTTCAACACCTTCTACCAGCACCTCCCGGTCCTGAAAAGCGAGGGGGTGACCCGGGAGAGCCGGCTCACCCTCGTGGCCGCCACGGCGAACACGCTCTCGGAGGCGCTCATCACCCTGGGGATCGATGCCCTCGACACCATGTGAGGAGCCCCGGCTGCAGCTCCGGAGGCAGGGGTACCAGTTCGTCTCCCCGAAGGCCTCTGCCGCGGTGAAGCCCTGCCTCTGGTGCAAGCGGGCCCTCTGCGGCGGTGAGATGTGCTACAAGCACCGGTTCTACGGGATCGACAGCCACCGGTGCATCCAGATGACCCCGACCCTCCGGTGCACCCAGCGGTGCCTCTTCTGCTGGCGCTCCTTCGAGCACGAGCCCCCCGCCGAGGAGGAGCTCCCGCCGGAGTTCATCGTGGACCGGCTCCCGGACCTCCAGAAGCGGGCCCTCTCGGGGTACAAGCCCTCGTACCGGGTGCCCCCCGGGAAGTTCGACGAGGCCCTCCAGCCCCGGCACGTCGCCATCTCCCTCGCCGGGGAGCCGACCTGCTACCCGCACCTCCCCCGGCTCGTGGAGCTCCTCCATGAGCGGGGGTACACCACCTTCCTCGTCTCGAACGGGACCCGCCCCTGGGTCCTCGGGGAGACGCGCCCCTTCCAGACCTACGTCTCCCTCTGTGCGCCCGATCGCGAGACCTATGGGCGGCTTTGCCGGCCCATCACCGACAGCTGGGAGCGGGTGGTGGAGAGCCTGGGGATCCTCGGGAAGCGGCGGTCGGCCATCCGGATCACCCTTGTCCGGGGGGAGAACGACCGGAGCCCGGAGCGCTACGCGGGGCTGATCCAGGACTCCGGTGCCCGGTTCGTGGAAGTGAAGGGTTATATGTATCTGGGATACAGTAGAAAACGATTGAAGAAGGAGAACATGCCCGATCACGGGGAGATCCAGGCCTTTGCCTCGGCCCTCGCGGGCGGCTCCGACTACATCATCAGGGACGAGAGCCCGGCGAGCCGGGTGGTGCTCCTGGAGCGGATGGGATGAAGTTCGACGCAGGGAAGTACAGGGAACGGGCGAAGGAGGACTTCGAGAAGGCATGGCACGAGGGGCCCGGGGTGCTCACCCCGCCGGGCGGCGACGGGAAGTACCCCCGGCTCCGGTACGGCCAGGCGAAGGCCCACCCGGTCTTTGCCACCATCCACCGGCTCCGGGAGGTGTACCTCTCCCTCGGCTTCGAGGAGGCCTGCAACCCCCTCATCGTCGACGAGCAGGACGTGTACCGGCAGTTCGGCCCCGAGGCCATGGCGGTCCTGGACCGGGTCTTCTACCTCGGGGGCCTCCCCCGGCCGAACGTGGGGATCGGGAAGGAGCGGATCGATGCCATCGGGGAGATCCTGGGCCGGCCCGTGGGTCCCGGCGAGGAGACCCGGCTCCGGGAGACCCTCCATGCCTACAAGAAGGGCGAGGTGGAGGGGGACGACCTCGTCCATGCCATCTCGGAGGTCCTTGCTGCAGACGATGCCTCGGTGGTGAAGGTGATGGACCGGGTCTTCCCCGAGTTCCGGGAGCTCGCCCCCGAGTCCACCCGCCGGACCCTCCGGAGCCACATGACGAGCGGCTGGTTCCTCACCCTCTCGGCGAACTGGCAGCGCCGGCCCCACCCCATCCGGATGTTCTCGGTGGACCGTTGCTTCCGGCGGGAGCAGGAGGAGGGCCCCACCCGGCTCATGACCTACCACTCGGCCTCCTGCGTCGTCGCGGGGGAGAACGTGACGAACGAGGAGGGGAAGGCCGTCGCCGAGGCCCTCCTCTCTGCCTTCGGCTTCACGAGCTTCACCTTCCGGCCCGACGAGAAGCGATCCAAATACTACATGCCCGGCACCCAGACCGAGGTGTACGCGACCCATCCCGCGCGGGGCGAGGTGGAGGTGGCCACCTTCGGGGTCTACTCCCCCTCGGCCCTCGCCGAGTACGGCATCGAGGTCCCGGTCATGAACCTGGGCCTCGGGGTGGAGCGCCTCGCCATGATCCTCACCGGGATGGATGATGTCCGGGTCATGTCGTACCCCCAGTTCTACCCCCGGGACCTCACCGACCGGGAGATCGCGGGAGCCGTCTCCCTGAAGGAGGAGCCGGCGACGGTAACCGGGAGGTTCATCGCCCGGGCCATCCGGGATACCGGCCTCGCCAACCCCACAGCACCCGGACCATGCTCCTTCACCGCGTGGGAGGGGGACCTCCTCGGGAACAGAGTGAAGGTCCTCGTCGAGGAACCGGAGGAGAACGCGAAGCTCCTCGGGCCCGCCTGCGGGAACGAGGTCTTCGTCCACCAGGGGAACATCCTCGGGATCCCGGACAACGAGAAGTGGGCGCAGATACGGAAGGACGGGATCTCGACGGGGATCGTCTACCTCGACGCGGTGGCAGCCCTGGCGGCGGCCCGGATCGAGGAGGCCGCCCGGTGCGGGAAGGGCACCACCGTCCAGGTGAAGATGTCCAAGTTCCCGAGCGACGTGAACCTGAAGGTCGCCGAGTACGCCATGCGCTCCATCACCGACCGGAAGAAGAAGATCGACGTGCGGGGACCGGTCTTCATCACGGTGCGGTCTGTTGTGGAAGGGGCTTAAGGACTCCCCCACCCCCGAGTTCCCTTTTTCCGTTGATTTCTTCGTAGCGTGAGCACCGGCAGGACCGCACCCCACCCCCGGAATATCATTTCACATTCTTGTACCATAATGTATAAATAAGTACAACGATAACCATAAATAATCATGTCTCACGCTGAACCAGTACCATCCTTTCCCGGGAGCGGGGTCTCACCCCGGCTGAACCTCTCCGAGGAGGAGTTCATCTCCGCCGTGGAACACCAGCCCCGGCCCCTCGTCATCCCCCTCTCCCTCGAACGGCCGATCCCCCGGATCTCCCCCCTCACCATCTATGCCGGCCTCCCCGGCACGAAGGGATTCCTCCTCGAGTCCATGGAGGGAAGCGAGAAGATGGCCCGGTACTCCTTCCTCGGGAAGGACCCGGACCTCACGGTGACCTTCAGAGCGGGAGGTGGTGTGGGGGTCGAGGGGAAGGAGCCCCTCCTCTCCATCGCCCGGTCCCCCGGTGACGGGGATGCCATCGGGGGCCTCGACGCCATCCTCCGCAGGTTCCATTTCATGAACCTGAAGGCGCCCCGGTACTTCGGGGGGATGGTCGGTTACCTCTCCTATGACATCGTCTACGACCTCTTCCCGAAGGTGGCGAGGTCCCGGGAACGGGCAGGGAAGCCCGGCTCCCGCTCCCCCCTCGCCCAGTTCATGCTCGCCCGGGACTGCGTCGTCCTCGACCGGGTGAAGGGGAAGGCCTTCCTCTTCTCCTCCCCCGTGGTCACCTACGACTCCGACCCGGGCGAGCTCTACCGGCTGGCGGGGGAGCGGATCCTCGCCCTCGACCGGCGGATCCGGGAGATGGAAGTGGAGGGGGACGAGTTCTTTCTCCTGCCGGGGAAGGCAGATCCCCTCTCCCGGCGGTCGAGGGTCCCGAGGGCGGCCTTCGAGGAGTCCGTCCGGAAGGTGAAGGAGTACATCCTCGCCGGGGACATCTTCCAGGCGGTCATCTCCCGGAAGATCGAGTGCCCCCTCCAGGGCGATCCCTTCCGGATCTACCGGGCCCTCCGGATGATCAACCCGAGCCCCTACCTGTTCTACCTGGACTTCGGCGACCTGAAGGTCGTCGGGTCGAGCCCGGAGATGCTCGTCCGGGTCGAG
>JAJRCS010000013.1 GCA_028678815.1 Methanomicrobiales archaeon
GAGATCGACCCCGGCCCGGCCTGCGAGGGCTTCGTCTCGAACGTCGAGGGGATCCTCGAGAGGATCGAGGACGTCCTCGGGACCGTCCTCACCTGGGCGGAGGGGGAGGAGCGGGAGAACGCCCTCACCCTCGGGGAGCGGATCCGGCTCGCCCGGGAGGGGAGCGTCCCCTTCACCCTCACCATCGAGGATCCCACGGGTAACTCGGCCATCATCTCGCCGAGGGTAACGAAGACGCCGCTCCCGCCCTGCCCTGAGGAATCGTCCGAAGGGGGGTGAGCAACGGCAGGTGCGAGCCGACTGGAGGACGATGCAGCACCCGCGGGTGCGAAAGCCCTGCAGAAGAGTGAAGGATGAGGGTGGGCCGGGAATTCACCGGATGGTGAGGCCCCTTACTGTTATCCCGGGCCCCTTCACAATATCACCGACGACCCTGGAGCCGGGGATGAGCTTCCGCACCGCCACGGCCTGGTCCTCGGGGAGGACATAGGCGAACCCCATGCCCATGTTGAAGGTCCGGTACATCTCCACCGGGTCGATCTCCCCCTTCTCCTGCAGCCAGGTGAAGACCGGGTGGACCGGCAGGGGATCGGTGAAGTCGAATCCGTACTTCGTCAGCCGGGGGAAGTTCAGGAGCCCGCTTCCCGTCACGTGGCACATCCCGTGGACCTCGGCCTTCCGGCAGGCATCGAGGGCCTCCCGGTAGATCTTGGTCGGGGTGAGGAGGGCGGCCCCGAGGGTCGTCCCGTCGGGGAGCCGTTCATCGTACCCGCCCGCCTTCTCCACGACCCGGCGGGCGAGGGTGAGGCCGTTGGAGTGGACCCCGCTCGAGGGGACGCCGAGGATCACGTCCCCGGGCCGGATCTTCTCACCGGTGACCACCTTCCCCTTTTCCTGGATGCCGAGGCAGGTTCCCGCGAGGTCGAGGCCGTTCACGAGCCCGGGGAGCTGGGCGGTCTCCCCGCCGACGAGGTTCAGGTTCGCGAGGCGTGCCCCCTCGTTCAGCCCCTCGCCGATCTGGGCCATCTTCTCCACTGACAGCTTATCGGTGGCTATGTAGTCCACGAAGGCCACGGCCTCGACGTTCATAACGAAGAGGTCGTTCGCGTTCATGGCGATGCAGTCAATGCCGACGGTCCGCCAGTCCCGCATCCGGTCGGCGACGAGCATCTTCGTCCCCACCCCGTCGGTGGTGAGGGCGAGGACATGCTCCCCGAAGTCGATGAGGCCTGCGTAGTGGCCGACGCCGCCGAGCATCCCCCAGGGCCCCTTCCGGCGGAAGGTCACCTTCCCGGCGAGGGCCCCGATGGCCTCCTTCACGAGGTCGATGTCGACTCCGGCGGAGCGGTAGGTCTCCCTACCCATCCTGGTCCTCCGAGAGCCGGAACTCGTCGTGGAGGACCCTCACCGCCTTGGGGCCGTCGGACTCCTTCACCACGAAGGAGACGTTCACCTCCGAGGAGCCCTGGGAGATCATCATGATGTTCACGCCGGCGAGCCCGAGGGCCGTGAAGATCCTCCCCGAGATGCCCGGGGTGCCGATCATCCCGGCGCCGATGACCGCGACGGCGGCGACATCGGGATTTGCCGTCACCTCCCGGACGATTCCCTGCTCCACCATGGACTTCAGGGCCTCCACCGCCATCTCCATGTGGTCGAGCTCCACGATGATGGAGATGTTCGCCTCCGAGGACCCCTGGGAGATCATCATGACGTTCACCTCCCGGTCGGCGAGGGCGGAGAAGATGGCCCGGGCGACGCCCGGCCGGCCGATCATCTGGGCCCCGTTCACGTTCACGAGGGCGACCCCGGTGATGTGGGTGAGGGCCTTCACCACCCGGCGGGATTTCCGCCGCTCCTTCGTGATACAGGTCCCCGGGTGGGAGGGGTTGAAGGTGTTCTTCACCCGGATGGGAATCTCCTTCCGCATGGCCGGCTCGATGGACCGGGGGTGCATCACCTTTGCACCGAAGTACGAGAGCTCCATGGCCTCGAGGTACGAGACCGTGGGGAGAACCCGCGCCTCCCGGACGAGCCGGGGGTCGGTGGTCATGATGCCGTCCACATCGGTCCAGATCCAGACCTCGTCGGCGCCGATGGCCGCTCCGACGACGGTGGCGGAGTAGTCCGAGCCGCTCCGGCCGAGGGTGGTGGTGATCCCCTGGGTGGTGCAGCCCATGTAGCCCATGATGACCGGCACCGAGTCCTGGAGGAGGGGGAGCACCCGGGCCCGGATCTTCGGCTCGGCCTCGGGGAGGACGATCCCGTCGCCGTGGGTCGCCGTGGTGGTGAGCCCGGCCTCGCAGCCGTCCAGGACCACCGAGGGGATGCCCCGCTGCCTGAGGGCGGCCCGGAGGACGGGGGCCGAGAGCCGCTCCCCGAAGGAGATGAGGTAGTCCCGGGACCGGGGGGTGAGCTCCCGGAGGTTGTTCAGGCCCACGAACATGTTCCTCAGGTCCGAGAGCCTCCCGTCCAGGATCCGGCCCGTCTCCTCGACATAGTCAGGGGCGGCCACCTCGAGGGCCTTCCGGTGCCTGTCCCGGAGCTGGGTGATGAAGGGCTCGATCCCCGGCTTCTCCTTGCAGGTGACCACCTCGTTCGCCATCTCGATGAGCTGGTTCGTCACCCCGGACATGGCGGAGACCACCACGCCGAGCTCGTGCCCCTCCTCGTGGTACGGGGCGAGGATGTCCACCACGTTCTTCATCCGGTCCCCGTTGCCCACGGAGGTGCCGCCGAATTTCATGAGAAGCCGCATAGGTTGCCCTCGCACACCCTGACAGTTTTTATTAAACTATACGATCCACCTACTACATAAGATGCGTGCAGACGATACGGTGGAGTGTCACGTCCTCGTCATAGGGAGCGGCGGGGCGGGCGTCCGGGCGGCCGTCGAGGCGGAGCAGTACGGGGACACGGTCCTCGTCTCCAGGTCCCTCGCGGGGAAGGGCGGGTGCACCCCCATGGCTGAGGGCGGGTACAACGCCGTCCTCAGGGAGAGCGACTCCTGCGTGCTCCACAAGGAGGACACCATCCGGGGCGGGGCGTACCTGAACGACCCGGAGCTCGTGGACATCCTCGTTTCGGAGGCCCCCGAGCGGTTCCTCGAGCTCGTCTGCTGGGGTGCGGTCTTTGACCGGACCGACACGGAGGAATTCGCCCAGCGCTCCTTCGGGGGCCAGCGGATCGCGAGGACCTGCTATGCCGGGGACCGGACCGGCCACGAGATGATGATGACCCTCCTCGAGCGCCTCCGGGCGAGCAACGTCACCGTCCTCCAGGAGGTCTCCGTCATCGACCTCCTGAAGCGGGAAGGGAGGGTCGTCGGGGCGGTGAGCCTCGACGCAGCCGGGGATCTTTCGGTCATCCATGCCGACTCCGTCGTGCTCGCCACCGGCGGGGCCGCGAGGATCTACGACATCTCCACCAACTCGGCCACCGGCACGGGGGACGGATTCGCCATGGGCTACCGGGCCGGGGCCGAGCTCATCGACATGGAGATGGTCCAGTTCCACCCCACGGGGGCGGTCTACCCCTACGACGCCCGGGGCCGGCTCATCACCGAGGCGGTCCGGGGCGAGGGCGGGATCCTCCTCAACTCGAAGGGCGAGCGGTTCATGGAGCGGTACGACCCCGAACGGATGGAGCTCTCGACCCGGGATGTGGTGGCCCGGTCCATCCACCGGGAGATCTCCGAGGGGCGGGGGACCCCCCGGGGCGGCGTCTGGCTGGACGTCACCCATCTCCCAGCCGAGCGGATCGAGAAGAGGCTCCCCCTCATGCTCGAGCAGTTCCTTGCCTTCGGGATCGACATCCGGAAGGAGCGGATGGAGGTCTCCCCCACCGCCCACCACTTCATGGGCGGCCTCCGGATCACCCCGACGTGCGAGACGACGGTCCCCGGCCTCTACGCCTGCGGCGAGGCGGCGGGCGGGGTCCACGGGGCGAACCGGCTCGGGGGGAACTCCCTCGCCGAGACCCAGGTCTTCGGGAAGCGGGCCGGGGAGGCCGCGGGGAGGGCCCCCTCCCGGGGGATCCGGGTCGACTCCCGGCAGCTGGACTCCTACCGGCGGAAGATCGAGGAATTCCGCGAGGGCGGGGTGAACCCGGCCATGGTGGTGAAGAAGCTCCAGGAGGCGATGTGGACCGGGGCCGGGATCTTCCGGAACGTAAAGGACCTGGAGCAGACCCTCCTGGACGTGGAGAAGCTCTCGAAGAAGAAGCTCCTGGCCCAGACCCCGGCGAACCGGGCGGAGTGCTTCACCGTCCAGAACATGTGCCTCGTGGCATCCCTCGTGATCCGGTCAGCGCTCCTCAGGGGCGAGTCCCGGGGGGCCCATGTCCGGACCGATATCTTCCAGAGCTGGGACGCGGCGAACTCCCCGTACGGCCACACGTACATTTCCCACCACCGCGCAGGGATCGAGGAGAAGAAGGTGCCCCCATGAAACTTCTTACGCAGTTTCAAGATGGCATGAAACTCCTCACGCAGTTTCAAGATGGCATGAAACTCCTCACGCAGTTTCAAGATGGCATGAAACTCCTCACGCAGTTTCAAGATAGCATGAAACTCCTTAC